>JBLHJX010000018.1:0-36381 GCA_047619225.1 Candidatus Latescibacterota bacterium | reverse complement strand
ATGATCGTTTAGAAACACCAAAGCTTCGGTAATCCTAGTTATGTTTCTGACAAAATTTATACCTGGAGATGGGGCAGGGATTTATGCATTAAATGGAAGATTGGAAGGGGGTATTACGAGGCTTTTTAGTCAATTTAGACGCGTCTATGTTGTAATCCGAAATTTTCTTGTGAAAATGTCGCCGGTGGATTCCTGCAATTTTCGCTGCGACAGTGATGTTGTTGCCGCCTTGCTTCAATGCCCACATCAGGTAAGAAATTTCAAACTGTTCCCGAGCTTCCCTCAAAGTTGGATTGTTTGTTAAGTGGGCTCTATTCTGATCTCCAATTGTGTTGCTTTGTAATTCCTGAAAAATGTCATCAGGTAAGTCGATAACAGAAACGACAGAGTGATCCGCCATCACAACAATTCGCTCCACTAGATTTAAAAGTTCCCGGACATTCCCTGGCCAATGGTATCCGTTGAAAAGCATAAGTACTTCCGCCATAAATTCAGGCGAGTCTTTTCCCGTTTGAATACAAACCTCACTTATTTTTTTCTTGATAAGCAGTGGGATATCCTGCATTCGATGCCTGAGTGGTGGAGCAACTAAATTTACAACCGCAAACCTAAAATAAAGATCCTCACGGAAAAGATCGTTTTGCACCATAGCTTTAAGATCAACATTGGTTGCAGCAATAAGCCTGAAGTCCAACTGGACCGTGCCTACCCCTCCTAACCGAGCGACTTCTTTTTCTTGAAGTGCGCGAAGAAGACGCATCTGGAATGTCGAACTCATAGCTTCTACCTCATCAAGGAAAAGTGTACCTTGGTGGGCCTGCTCAATAAGACCCTTCCTCGTTTTTAAGGCTCCAGTGAATGCCCCTTTTTCATGGCCAAATAGTTCACTTTCAAGTAAAGATTCGGACAAAGCCCCACAATTTACAGCAACAAAGGGCATCTCGCGCCGAGGGCCCAAATTATGGATGGCGTGGGCAATGAGTTCTTTTCCGGTACCAGTTTCACCTTCAACCAAAACACTTGCATCTGCCTTTGCAACTTTTCTTATCTGTTCATAAAGACGAAGCATGGGTTGTGACACCCCAACCATTCCTTCGAAAGTTGAGGCCATATTCACTTGATTTTTTATATCCCTAACTTTTCGATTTTCCTCGAGAAAGCGAAGTGCCTTTTTTACTATAAGTTGCAGGTATCCTTCAGCAATGGGTTTGACTAGAAAGTCAACAGCACCTGCCTCAATAGCCTTCCGGATGACACTTGGAGTACCTCGTCCTGTCATCACGATTGCGCCCGTGTTCGGGGTTTCGCGACTTAGAGTTTTTACAAAACTTATCCCATCTCCTCCCGGTAAATACAGGTCAACAATCACCAAATCATAAAAATCGTTTTGAACCATTTGGAGCGCTATTTCTGAAGAATCAGCTTCATCGACGTGCGTGTAGATATCTCCTAACTCCAACCTAAGCAATGCTCTTAAACCTGGCTCATCATCTATGATCAGAATTTTGGCTCGTTCCATTTGTACCATCTTTCACCCGGGGAGTTGTTTACCTTCTTCTAAACTTATAAAAGTGATCTTGTCGCGTTTATTAATGGCTTTAACGCCAAAATATGCCATGTTCACTCGCGTGTGGCCCCTGCCTATGAAGATTTCCGTACCTTCGTACATATCCTTTGAAATTTCTACGCTTCCATTCGCTTCTAGTATTTGCCTTTCGTCACATAAGGCATTTAGTTTCGTCTCAAGATTCTGGTGTAATTCTATAATTTGTAATAATTTATTCGCAACTTTGCCCGCTTTTTCATTACCTGGTAAAGACCGAGCAATAGATCGTATTTCTGATTCACTTGATGCATTAATATATTCCATAAGCTTGTCCCGATTCTTATTACAAAAAGTGATGTCAGACGAAATTTCATCAATTTCTTTATTGATGTCAAGATCTAAGCCAACTGCAACCTTAGGTGATGCCCCCAATGCATTACCGAGCGATTGACAAATGACCTTTCTTTTTGCCACAATCTGCCCACCCAAAACACAACTGTTTTTCCCTCGTCCCATAATCGTTATGTCGTTTCCTGCTTGCACTTTTGCATTGAGTAAAAAGCTACCCACCACGCAATTGTTGCATTCCACATAAGCGTCCTGCACAAATTGTACGGTGATGTCTTCACCTGCAAATACACGAGTATCTTTGCCCAAGATACCGCGTACTGTGATAGAACCACCAACAGAGACTTGAGCCCCATTTTCAACAATTCCTCCCAGCAACAGGTTTCCCTTACACTTAACAGAAAAATCAGACAGAACGGAACCTGAAATGCTGATATTGCCGTTAAAGTCTAAGTTTCCAGTGGCATAATTCACATCACCGACGATCTTTAGTTCTGGGGAAATGGAGATGTTCCCATTCTCAAATGACAAGGTGCCTTCAGATTGACTATAATACATGATCTGCCCATTGGACTCCTGCTCTACCCGTATCGTATCGTTAGCGATAGGGGGCAATTCTGTGGATTTGGACTCACCGGACGGAATTTCCACCCCAAACACACTTCGCCCACATACGCCAGGCACTGCAGGATGAAAGATTGCGACCAGATCACCATCGGCAACAACGGGTGTGTGGTTTATATCTCGAAAGTCAATCGATCCATCCTCCCGAATCCTTCCTGGAATCCGACCGAGAGCTACCTGCAGGTCGACTCTAGGACCGACCGAAGGAACAGGCTCTTTGCCTTTTAATACACGGATGATGCGCGGTTTAGTGGTCTTGCGCTCTAAGGCTTTTTCAAGTCCTTTTGGGGAAACGCCACACATAATTTTGAGTTTTTTGACCTCTTTCAATACATCACCACTCGCCAATTTTGTGTTTGGTGGGCAAGTATCAACAATCAATACACTGAGTTTATCTTCGGTAATAACGATTGGTGACACAACCCGCAATCCACTTTCATCATTCGCCAAATACCCCCATTGGGTAGCCACATATGTATGGGTCTCTGGATCAAACTCAACCCCGGACCCACAGGAAATGCCGTCTGTATGAATACCTTTTGGAAGCACAATTTCACCAAAAACACATTTACCAGACTTGCCAGATTTTTCCTGCAAAGACCTAATAAGTTCAGTTCCCGGTGTCACAAGAATAAGACCTGAAGGGATATTTTTGAGAGTGGGCGTAGGTTTATTTTCAAGGCAGCTTTCCAAGATCTTTGTTGCCTGGCTCAATGTAGATAAAAATTTATCTACATTTGTTAAATTGTTAGGGATCATCAATTCGTAACCAATTTTTGATTCCTTAGTTACGGGTGTGCCCTTGGCAACGACTATGTTAAAAACGGCGTCCTGATCGGGAAGCAACCCTAAAGTCTCCTCAATTTCTTCTTGTTTAAGTATCCCGTGAACGACACCCATTTCAAGCAACTTTGAGCCCAACTGTTCCCACGTAGCTATCGTAACCTGCCCAGGTCTCACAGACCACTCGACGATCATGTTGGATTTAGAAATGACCAATTTTAATTCTTCACTTTTATTACCTTCACTTTTATTACCTTCACTTTTATCCCCTTCACTTTTATCCCCTTCACTTTCAGGAGGATCATTCTCCACTGTGATGTCTGGCTGAGTAATTTTAAGAGGTGACTTTAGATCCAACGAAAGCCCTTTGTCTTTCGATACGTCATCCTCGGTCGTCCTGTCATCTAAAAAACGGTCCAAAGAATCTAATAGGTCTTTACTTAAGTCTGTTATTTTTTCAACGGTCATTTTGCCCTCACCATATAAAGCGGATCTCGCAATTAATATCGCAGGCCTGGTTCAAAAAGGGGTAACAGTATTTAAAAAAAAGAAAAAGACATGACGGCCTCCTGACGATAAAAAGGGTAGACAAAAAACACCCAAAATTAGGAGGCAACCATGTCCATAATATCTACCCTTAGTATCGGCCACCGGGTTCAAAGACCTGAGAGAAATAATGGAGCCGACACGCTTTGTGGATGTGAACGTCAAGATTTGGCGATCAAGATGCTGGGAGGCCGTGAGTCAATATCATCGCTATCGCGTGAGCATCGTGTAAGTCGTAAGTTCTTGTATGCTCAATCAGAAAAGGCAAAAGAAGCTTTAATCGATGCGTTTTCTCCCTCAGTCAAAGAGGATGAAGTTCTGTTCTATTTGCCAGTAACGAAGGTGTGGTTGCGCCAATTGGTAGTGGCATTGGTATTGATCTGCCACGCATCTTATCGTGGTGTAGTGGAACTGTTTGGTGATTTGTTGGATACGTCTATCAGTGTGGGTGGTGTGCATAATATCCTCACCCAAGCCGTTATTCAAGCTCAAGAGATCAATAAGCAAGAAGATTTATCGTCCATCCGAGTCGGGGCGCACGATGAAATTTTCCAAAATGGCAAGCCTGTTTTTGCAGGCTGTGATCTGGACTCAAGCTATTGTTATCTGCTTGTCGGGGAGGAAAGCAGAGATGCGACAAGTTGGGGTGTGCATCTATTAGAGTTACAAGAAAACGGCCTCAATTTGGATTACACCGTGGCCGATTTTGGCAAAGGGTTACGTGCAGGTCAAAACGAAGCTTGGCCGGATGTGCCCTGTCGGGGTGATATTTTTCACCTGATGCAAGATCTCACAGCGATGACCACCTACCTGGAAAATCGAGCCTTATCGGCGATGACAGCAACAGAAAAGCTAGAAAAACAGATGCGCAAAGCAAAAAAGAAGGCACTGGGACATAAACTGTCCACGAAACTAACACGCGCCAGACAGTTTGAACAACAAGCCGTTCTTCTTGCCGATGAGACCCGACTCTTAGCTAATTGGTTGAGTCAAGATATTCTATCCGTAGTAGGACCCACGTTGGAAACACGTCAAGAATTATATGACTTTGTTGTTGAAGAACTTCAAGTTCGACAGGCAAAAGTTCTGCATCGGATTAGACCGGTGGTGCGAAAACTGATCAACGGACGAGCTGAATTGTTGGCTTTTGCAGCGGAAATTGATCAACGTTTGTTAGGGTTAGCAAAACAACACCAGATCGCACCAGAAGTTGTGCATCAACTTTTTCAGCTTCAAGACTTGCCCCTCGCACTTCCTGCACGTTGGCAACAAGAAAAAAAACTACGAACCTTGATGGGACACACTTTTTACTCCATTCAATTGGATATTCAACACATCATTGACTCGACCTACCGCGCCAGTTCTGTGGTCGAAAACTTCAATAGTCGATTGCGAAATTACTTCTTCTTAAGGAAAAGTCTGAGCAATGGTTATCTGGATCTGCTGCGTTTTTTCCTCAATCACAGACGGTTTATTCGCAGTGAATCTCCACGCAGACAAGGAAAAAGTCCAGCACACATACTGACGGACATTGAGCATCCTCACTGGCTCAACTTGTTAGGTTTTGTCCCTTTTAAAAAAGCGGCTTAACTTTTTCTTGATATTGCTGGAGATCTTCAGGTTGAAGAAATGACCTCGATGAGAGGGAGGGAGACGTTTGCCTAACTCTTTCAAATTGTTACCTTTTTTACCCCCTTTTTGAACCATGCCCAAGATATAAACGAATACTAACGCAAATAATAGGCCAATGATTGAATAGAATATAGATTTGAATGACCCAGCGAACTTAAACGGTCTTTTTTGAGTTGAAGTTAGGTAGCCCAAACAGGAACCGTGCTATAAATAGCACTCCGGTGCTATTTATAGCACTCCGGTGCTAGAAACGACACCAAAATAAACCAGGAATATTCACACACATCAACGGCACGCAATTTGCGGGATGCTTTTGAAAAACGAATTTACAGTGTCGTGACTAAAATCGAGTGGGGCAAACAGAAATGAACATATTATTTGTAGATGACAACGCACAAGATCGTTTGATTGTAGCAAGGTGGGCTGAAAAGTGGGGCAAAAAAATCGATGTTTTGGATAGCCCTGAAAAGTTGTTGAAACAATTGGATGGTGGTGTCCCGATGGATGTCATCCTGCTAGATTGGCTCATGCCCACTTACACTGGTTTGGAGTTATGTGAAAGAATTAAAAGCAAGAGAAAGAACTGTTACATCATTATAGTCTCTTCCATTCAAGATGAAGACGCGGTTGTAAGGGCACTTGAAGCCGGCGCTGATGATTTTGTACATAAACCTTTGCATCACTCGGTATTAAAGAAAAAAATAGAGAATGGCATCCAACAATTAGACGCTAAAAAGAAAACACACATACCTTGGGTTGTTGATCCTCTAAATACTGAAAAACTTTTGGAACTTTCCTATGATATCATAAATAGAACAATAGATACGATACCCATTCTGATGCACCGGGTGCTCGTAAAATTACAATCTACAATTAAATCAGGACATCTTTTTATTATTTTAGAACATGCCGTACAGGACGCAAAAAGTGACATCTATTATTCTATACCGGATGACCCAGAAAAGACCCATATCAAAAATTGTCATGTTCCTGCTATGTCGACGCGATCAGATGATCGAATTCAAAATCTACAAACAATGTCTATTTCCCCTATGATCGCAGAAATTTTGAACTTAAAAAATCTTAGCGGCATCTGTGTAAATTTTACAACGGCCTCAAGTAAAACTATTTACGTTGGTATCGCCAATGAATCTTCTGTAGCAATCGAAGAGGCTGAGGTTACTTACCTATCAGCCATCGGCGAGGGATTGAGCAAATATACAAAATCTGTTGAGTCACAAGTGGAACAACGCGAGTTGAAATATGACCTCAATCTGACCTTGCACCACCTTGATCAGGGCATCTGGGAATGGGATCTTGTTACGGGAAATATCCAATGGTCGGACCATACCTCTGGAACCCCAGAGCTGGTCTATACCTGCTTTGCGGATGATATGAAATTAAAATACCTCGGTCTTCATAAAGACCGCGTAGAAAATTTGGTCCAAGACCACCTGAATGGACAGCTGGCGACCATTGAATATGAAGGGCTCTTTGAATTAGGCCCAAAAGAAGAATGGATAAAATTTAGAGGTCGCCAAGTCAAGGTAGGTGGGCGAAACAAGATTGTTGGTAGCTATACCATAAAAACCGAACAGATGAGCGAGATCGCGGTAACTATTGCTGCAAAGAAGGCTATTGAAACGACCACAAATCCGATCGCATTTCTAGATACTGATAAGAAAATAACCTATGCCAACTCGGCTTTTTGGCGCTATGTTGGTATGTCTAGCCCATTTAATCCGGTCCCACTATCTAAGGTGTTTTTGAGAATTGATCATGAAGATTTTGAATCTCATGAATTTAGTGGAAAAGTACATCTACCAAATGGCGGAACAAACTATTTTACCGGAAGAATTGATGAAATAGATTCCTCGGTTTCAAGACAATTCAATGAAGTGTTGTGTTTACGCGACATCACGTCTGAAATATTGGGGCGTCGGAAATTAATTCAAAGCGGTAGTTTGGAAGCCCTTGGCATGCTGGCAGGGGGTATAGCACACGATTTCAACAACCAGCTCAGTATCATGAAAGGATTCATTGACAGGACACTTTCAAAATTCCCGAATACAGATTCACTCATAGAAAATCTGGGTTTTGTTCAAAACGCTGTAGAGACAACCATTGGCCTCACAAGTAAATTGTTGGCATTTTCGAGAGACACTGCAAGTCCAGTGGAAGTAATCAATATTAACAAAATATTGCCACCATTAATTTCCATGCTAAGTCATAGTCTTGGGCCTGGTATCCATATCAAAATGGATTCAATGGATAATTTGTATGATATCTCGATCCAACCATCAGATATCAATGCAATTATGACGAACCTTGCTATCAATGCACGCGATGAAATTAATGGTTCTGGCACGATTTCCATTGAAGTCAAAAATGAAAAATTTAAAGGCAATTCACCTGCGGTTAAAATTTCGGTTATGGACGATGGTCCAGGTATTCCACTCCGTTTTCTGGATAGGATTTTTGACCCGTTCTTTTCAACAAAACCCAAGGATAAAGGCACTGGCCTTGGTCTCAGTCTTGTGCTTGATATTGTTAAAAGTCTTGGTGGAACCTTGGAGGTGGCAACTCGCCCAGAATTTCCAGGTACTCGTTTTGATATTTGGCTACCAGCGATTTCTGATACCCCAAATGCTGAAGATGCCGTTCCACTTAAATCGCCAACTCCCAATTTGAATGGTATGAACATTCTCATTGTAGAAGACAACGTTCTCTTTTGTGAGTTGATCGTCGATTACTTACGCAAATGTAACGCAAAAGTAACGGCTTGTCATTCCTGCGAAGAGTTTCAACGAAACATTTTGAACCGCACCCATATATTTGATATGGTAATCTCAGATTATCTATTGCCGGATGGGAAATCGATCGATATTCTCCAAAAATTTGCCCCACCCAAAATTCTTATGAGCGCCTACATGGATAGCCCTAACACCCTGGAAGAACCGTGGTTTGAAAATGGAATCTACCTACAGAAACCATTTGAAAACAGTAAACTCATTCAATCCATACTTGATTTGACGGAGGTTGTTACGTGATCGATTTTAGAGCCCAAAGCCTTCATTCTTGCAAGTTTTGAGTTGAACCTCTCACACAAAGTGGCCCAAAATGGTTTCCTCCATAGAAAATTTAACGAAAATCAACGACACCTTACCCAATCTAACCCCTCAGACAATTCTGGACGCACTTTCTGATAGCGCTGCCGTATTAGACGGGGACGGTTTCATTTTAATGGTAAATGAGTGCTGGTCGAATTTCGCCAAAGAAAATGGCGGAGATTCAAATTTTATTGGCTGGAATTATCTCGACGTGTGTAAGCAGGACCCTGGTTTGCTTAATGGGATTAGGAGTGTTATCAATAATAAAAATTTAATCTATTCCCAAATTTACCCATCTCACAATCTTGGTGATGAACACTGGTACGATGTTACCATAAAACCTCTATCCAAAAACGAATCTTTGAAGAAAGAGGTTTTGGTTATTCACAGGCGCCTCCCCCAAATCACGGATACCAAACAACTTGCTTTGTTGGACTCGGTTTATTTTGATTTGGAGTCAATTTTTCAGACCCAGTTAAACACTCTAGAAGAAATAATCCTTCACATGTTGGATGTTTTTGTCAATCGCCTTAAAATTGGAAACATCTGTGCGATTCACCTTATAGAAAGTGAAAAAAACAACCTTGTAAAAACCTGGCGGAAAAAGTCTTGGGAAATTGAAGTGGAAGGGCCATTCCTCAGAAAATCTAGCGCGTTGATTGACTTTTTCAAATCAAAATCCAGGGTCAATTTAAGGCATGGTTCTCCAGAACAGCTGATTACCAATACTCTTAAATTTGGGACACCAGTACATAGATCCCTTAACCTGATTTTCGAGAATTTTATAATAAGTTTGCATCGTACAAAAGCCGAAGACTTCGCAGATCATGAAATGAAAGTTATCAAGCAAGTCGGAATTTTTTATTCCGCGATCGCAACGTATCTGAAAAACGATCCATTGGCCCACATGCCCGATGGAATCTGTATCTTCAATGAACAACTATGTGTTTTAGAAATAAACGACTTCGCCAAATCGGTGCTAAAAAATATGGGAATTTACAAGGACGGGTTAGGCAAACCCATCCTACAAAAAGATGCCTTGACTGATCTGGTTTTTCAGATGAATGATGAGGGCTTCAAGGACTTCAATAAAGCCCCTGGTTTTCCATTCAATAATATAAGAGTCCTTTTTTACTGGAAATCCAAAGGTCAATGCGTACTCATATGTAGAGACCAGACAAGTATTATGCAACGTCATCACATAGAATCGAAACGCAATTTGCTTGGCAGTGTTCGAAAAGTAACATCTCAAATTGCTTCTGGAATGAATAACCAAATGGCAATAGTAGCAGGAACAGTGGAGAGATTGCGCACTGCAAATGAACATTCGAATGCGGACGTGGATGTGGAACATGATTTAGCACAGTTAATGGATCTTGCATTGAACTGCAAACACTGCCTCAATCAATTGCTGGATTATTGTAGATTTGATATTCTAAGAAATAAGATTTTTAATCTCAATAGCCTGTGTGATGTCATCAACCATAAATATGCTCTAAATCGAATAAAGATATCCTGGGAATTACCTTCTGAAGGAGCGGAGATATGCTGTGATTCCTCCGACAAAATTTTAACTGCCGTGTGTAATGCAATCGACAACTCAATTCAGGCTAATTCCACAAAAATAACCGTCAGCATAAACCCATTAATCCCAGAGAACGATTTGAACAACCTGAACATTAATATGCAGGATTTTCACATTTTAGAGATTAGAGACGATGGCGATGGTGTTCATTCCAGCTACTTTGACCAGTTAACGGATCCCTTCTTTACTACAAAAAACACAAACAAACATCAAGGCCTAGGGTTGGCTCAAAGTGATGGCATTTTACGATCTTTAGGCGGTTCTGTGCGTGTCTCTTCTGTTTTCAATAGCGGGTTGAGCGTTTTGTTCGTTTTTCCCAAACATGTGAAGCAAAGCACATCAAAATATTTGCCACTGATACAACCCCGCATATTATATCATACACAAAATGAAATGATTGGCCTCACTTTAGAGATTTATGCAAAGAGACTGAATTACGATTATTACAGCCTAAATAATTATAGATTATTTCATGGCGAATTGAAAAAAATTGCATTGGGTCAAATACACTATGATTTAATCTTGGCAGACAATAGTCACAACTTGTGGTCTTTCGATGATTTAGATGGAGCGGATATTGTAACTGAAATTTATCAAACACTACAAGAATCTTCTCACAAAGCTATTTGGGTCTCAATTGGTGCCCCTCATGTTCCCGAGTGGGTTGATCAAAATTTCTTTTCGGCCAATATTGAAATACCCTTGAAATTTGAAGAATTTTTAAGCTTAAAGCATCGATTTCTAACATAGAAAAGAGAGATTATGGCCATTCTAAAAACAAGACAATTTCTGATAGTTCTCTTTCTTGTAACAATACCCCTCTCAGGTGCTTCGTGGTGGACACTACTCAAAGTATCTGAAGCGGACGCCTTGGAAAACGGAAAAAAAACAAGCCACATGCTTTTAGCGTTTAAAGATTTACTCTCTCAGCAGGTCGAAAAAAAACTTATTCTGGTTGATGCGCTTGCTGCATTTGCATCCCTGGGCAAAGAGATAGAAGATGTGGAATTTCATGCATTTGCTCAAGCCCTCAACCAAGAGGTATCTAGCATACGCTCTCTGCAACTTGCTCCTAAGGGAGTGGTCACGCATATTTTCCCCTTCGAAAACAACAGCCAGGTTTTTGGCCACAAACTGCTCGAGGATCCAAACAGTTCCTATTTTTCAATCCGAGCCCTTGAATCGAAAAAGGCAACCATTCAGGGTCCAGTAGACCTCATCCAGGGGGGAAGAGGCTTGATTATAAGGAAGCCTATTTTCATTGATGATGAATTTTGGGGATTTGCCACCATTGTATTTGATTACCAAGACCTCATTGGGTTGGCGCAACAGCTAGCCGATACCATTCAAAGGGATTTATTCCCAACATGGAAAATCGATATCAACCATAAGGTGGAAAGTCCATATTATCATATAGTTGAAGCTCACATTTCCCCAAAAGCGGCTAAGAGTTCTGAAATAAAATCTTGGGATACTATCGATCAAATGATGACTATTGTTAACGCAACTGTTCGGATATCAGTCAACCAACCATCAGGCCCAACCTTGCCAAAGGCTATGTCGCTTATTCTATCTTTATGTGTCTTGGCTATCAGTGGCACCGCTTACTGGATTCTATTGACTCAAGAAACAAAGCAAAATTTGGAAAAAAAACTCATTGTAATAAACCAAGAACACCAACTCGCCAACCTTTTTCAGCATATTGCGCATAACATCAACAATATGTTAGCAATAATTCAAGGCAATCTGGATATGATAAAAGAATTACCCATGCCCGAGGTTGCCAAACATCGTCTGAAAATTATCAAAAACCAAACCGTCCTTGCGGCAGACCTGGTCCAAACAGTTACTAAAATAAAAAAGCAATCACGTTAACTATAATTAGGAAGTTGCAATGAGAGTTTTGATCGTTGATGATGATAGGGTTACGCAAAGAGTTTTGCTTCGTCTATTTGAAAGTTGGAATTTTGAAGTTCTTCTTTACACAAAGGGATGTGATGCACTCAAAAGCTTACAGTCTTTAAATGAACCAACCATCTGTATTATCGACTGGGTCATGCCAGAGATGAGTGGTATAGAACTATGTAAACTGATCCAAAGCCAAATGCCAATGGCAGGGCACTATTTAATTTTACTCACAGGTAAGGGTCGGGAAGATGATATTGTGGAGGGTCTTGGAGCTGGAGCTGACGATTATGTAATTAAACCTTTTCACCTGCCAACATTGAAGGCACGTGTCGATGTTGGTGTCCGGCTCTTGGATGCACGCGCCAAACTAATCACCCTCGAGCGCGATTTGGCATTAAGGCAAACCGCAGGAGGAGCAGCCCATGAATTGAATCAACCCCTGACTATTTTGGTCGGAAAGTTGCAGCATCTCCTTTTTGGCAAAAAGGAGATAGGAAATTTGGCTCAGGACCTAGAAATGCTTCTGGATCAGGCAATGTGCATGAGCAAAATTATAAACGATATGGGTTCAAGTTTGACATTAACCACAACAAGCTATGTAAATGAAACAAAAATCGCTACCTTTGATATCGCAAGCCAGTTGATTACACGCGATTTGGTAGGCGCTCGGTTGGTATATCAGAATCAGCTACTGAGAAGCATTTCAGAAGGCCTGTGCAACCATATTGTCGGGTTACCCAACACAACTGTTTATAAACGATTTCTTGAAGGGCTGATCTGCGCAACTGAGAGCGAATTTGGGTTTCTGGGCGGGTTTTCCCATAAGGACAAGGACGTTTGTGATTTCAAAATCCACGCATTGGCAGGTGTAGATCTTTTGACCAAACCGAGTTTCCCCAAACAAAGTACATTTTTAACCCATTGTTTGAATTTCGGGAAACCCACAGTCCTTAATCGGCCCAACAGCCATCTAAAAATGCCCATCTGGTTTCCCAAAACAGATTCTCTACTGGCTATTCCATTCACTGGACCAGACGACATTCTGGGTATTGCAGTGGTTGGAAATGGAAAAAAAGCATATGTGGACATTCAAGAACAAGATTTAACATTATTTTCTTTTGCCTGCACAATCTTGTCAAAAAATTAAGAAAATGAGTTAATCGGTCCGTTCTGGTAGGAAGAAACAAGGCAACACACTGAGTGGCGTGGAGGATGGATTTTGAAGTCAGTTGTGCGGACATCTACCTTTTTAGATTGAGTTAGGCGGGCCACCGCACTGTGCTTGAGAGCGAATTCTAGGCCCTAAGAAATAGTATATTACCGGAAGAAATAACAAATACAAGCCAAGAAAGAAAGAGGCGACTCGCCAGGAGGTGAGTCACCTCTTTCTTTCTTGGAATCGACAAACATTCAAGGGCGTGTCCGTCTCTGGCCCGTCATGGCTTCAAGTGCGTAGCCATCAATCTCATCTGGATCCTTCAAGCAGTATCCATCAAGTCGCGAACCTGTAAATCCAGCCAAAGCGCTTAGGTGTACAACTTGAGGTCGCCACCCATCCTGATTTGGAGACCAGCGCACGCTAACGCCGAGCTGAAAGCCAATCAGTGTGACGGTTAGATAGTGCGTTGGGCCAGAAATTGGCTCATAGATAGAAAAAAAAGGCATGGTCTGTCACTGTTGGGGATCAATGCCATCTGTCAGGCTATCCAAGGCGTCATGACTCATATACTAATATCAATAAACAGCTTTTGCAAGTGATTTGATCATTGGTTTCCGTTCGTTTTGTTCCCGATTCTAGAGTAGGGCAGGGGCGAGAAAGTGCTTGTGTTCTCAACGGTTATCGGGTTATATTCTCAAAGATGCGACAATATTTGATCGGTAAATCGTCAGTATCGGGTATTGTGATGTGAATGCTTAGAAAGCTTCAAAAATTTCACGAAAGACATGGGTATGTTATTTGGTTCTCTCTTCAAGGGTGATAAGGGCATCACCATTGGCAATCGCAAAAAGCGCAAACTGACCATTCGAGGCGTTATTGATCGGTTGAATAGCTTTGAGTTCACAGCGGCAAACTGCACCCTCATTCGCGATCACCTGGGCAATGACAAAATCGAAAATTATGGCCAAGTTGATGTTTTTCGCCTGCGTGATGAGGAAGTTTTTACCATTGACAATACCTTTTGCATTACGACCCCGACTGGTATGAAGTTAAAAGCGGATGTGGGAGGCAATATGTCGTCCATTGTTTCCCAATCTGAGCATGAGACGGATCATCCGGTAGATGATCCTTTTGAGGATTTCGATGAAGATGAAAACGAGGATGCTGAGTCTGATGAGGATGCGAATGAAAGTCCTACAGATGAGGCTCAGGTTGATGACGTTGATCCCGACACAGTAGAAGAAACGTTATCCTCTCTGCCAGAAGGTCAATCCAAAAAGGGACAAGACACACGAAAAAAAAGCACGACGGGCGGGGGGGATGCCTATTCTGAACGGCAGACCCACTCTGATCCTAATGCCCCAGAGCAGGAAGAGGTTTTGGGTATGGGGCAGGTGATTCGCCTCAGGTTCTTTTTTCGGCGGATACCTTATGAGATTGATTGTCAAATCACGGATCGATTCAACCCGAATCGGATAAAAGGTGACATAGACCTTACGCCTCGTTTTGGTGTAGGCTATCGGGTGCGCCCGCTCACAGATGTTCGGAATCGAGACAAACGCAGATATATCCGATACACACATCGCATGGGATTTGGGCACTTGCGTGTGCGCAATGAAATACAATTCCACGTTTACGCACATCGAACCAATATAGAGATCCCAGAACGGGGTACTCTCAAGCCCGTTCTCACCCACGATGATTATAAAACGATCCCCTATGGTACTCCGGCTGTAGAGGAAATAAAAGGCATGGACAAACTCGAAGACATCGTAGAGTTTTTCATGCGCTGTATGGGCAACATCCCCACGGAGCGCCGTTATGTATACCTTAGCAAAGGATACTTTGATACCGTGAGGCGCAAGTCAAGCTTGGTTGGCTTGGGGCCATATGCTACGGTAGGTGCGCAGCAAACCACCATTTTGCCCAAGATATTCATCAAGAAACCGATGAAGGGTAAAACTGTCCTTGAAAAGATGGTCGCTGAAAAGGGGCGAGGTCCGCGTGATTCGCATAAAATGCGTATCATTGAAGACATCCAAGACAGATACTCATTGTTGACACGAGAACTCAAGGTCTGGCAAGCCCGCCGGCGACAGAAGCGGGTGGAAAACTATGAAAATGACATCGCTCAGGTGAGCTTTTTTTCATCGTATGGAACCTCCTCGCAAGATATCTACCCCATGAGGGTATTTACTATGAATTGCGAATTAATTGACGTGGGTCTCGAAAACCTGACCCTAAAACCCTTGCCATTTGACGACGGCCGATCTCGAGAACTTGAGGAACGAGAATTTATTCGTCAAGAAGATGGGTTTCCTGTCGATCTGCTTAATTTTAGTGTTGGGGGGGCCCACGTTCGGGGCGGTGAAGAAGAATACCAACATCAGGCTTTTTTAAATTATCTTGGCGGAGACGGTTTTGCAGAGATGGGGTTTGAACAGCAAGTTGAAGCGTTGCAGAATTACGCGGTATTGCTCTATTTTTACCCTGTGTTAACTTTTACACGTTCACAAATTCAAGATTACGAGCCTTATCTCCCTTTCCGGATTCCCGTGATTGCTCGGGTAGCCCGCTTTAGGACTGCTCTGAATACAGATACACAAAATCAACAGATTGTGTCCGTTGGATTAGATTTTATCTACAATCCAGTTCAGGATGCCTATTCGCGGGATCTAAATCTGTACGATCAGTGGGAGCAGATCACCCCGTATACTGAAAACTCTTTTTTTATTGAGATACATAAATCATTGCAATTGTTGTTTGGTTTTGATCGCGCATTGAATGAAGATTTGCGTGAAGATCATCCAAAAGAAAAAAAGCAAGACGCACGTGACGACGGGGCTGAAGCTCCGGAAACATCGTAACGAGTTATTCACTTTGTCAACGCCAGGGAGCGCGTCGTGTATTCGTGCTCCCTTTTTATGTCCTGAGGCATCATGTTGAGCGTGCTTAAAATTGTGAGCATTTGTATTTGGGGATGCCTTTGTGTGGCTTGTTATAGTCCAGAAAGAAGTCTGTCTTTAGACCCACACAACAAACCTTTGGTGCATATCTTAGAATCGAAATATGATGTGACGTCGGGTACTGTGTTGGTCAAGTGGGAATATATCGGCACTGAGCCAGTGACGACCTTTGAAGTACGACGTCGCATCTTGGGTTCCTTTGAAGCGGTTGCTCGGTTGGACGGCAATCGGGATGCGCCCAATTATGTTGTTGTTTCGTCATACCAAGATGGTGCCCTCATAGCTGGGGAACGTGTCTTTTATCAAGTCATTGCACAGCTTGCCAGTGGCGGGCAGGAACAGACACAGACGGCAAACGTTACAATCCCGGGGGCACAAGCCTTGGGGGTTGTTCGTGATCCTGTCAATTTGGGTGTTCAGTTCCGTTGGTTACCCGATCCCGGTATTGCTTCGGGTTATCAAGTTCTTAGGACCATCGGAAATGGTACTGCCACAGTTATTTATGAGACAAATGATTCATCGCAATCTTCCTTTTTTGATGAAAAAATCACGAGCAACGAACCCCACCAATATTCGGTGCAGACCCTGACTCAGGGTGGGAAGACATTGGAAAGCCGACCGATTTCGGCTCACTTTTATAGGCAGGCCACCACCCAACCGGTTGAAACCGTGAGGCCAGCAACCGAACGGATGCGATTGAGTGTTGGAGAACCCACCACTAGTGGGGGGACTTTGGCCCTGGTCGCTCGCCAAAACCAGCTTTCGCTGTATCAGTTTCGGTATCAAGTGGGTCTAGATTTTGAAGGTTCGCCTCGCATATTGCGCACCCTTGTTGGTATCGTCTTCCCCAATGCCTTAGATTTCAAGCCAACGTCAACCGATTTGGCGGGACCTTTAGCGTTATCGCCACTTTCAATATTTCCAAGGGTATATATCGGGGGAATACTCGGCAATGGCCAAATCGATATTGTTGGTTTCGAAATGCCACTGTTCAATCGCGTTTGGTCTATGCCCAACCTCTGGTTAGCGCCCGTTGGGACAAAGAATGTCGTGCTTGCACGTGATGATCTAGGCAGAATGTATGCTGCCGCGGGCAATGTCATTCAGGCATTTTCAGACTCTGGTGGGTTCCTTGGTACCCAAAGTTTGGCTGGTAACGTTACGGATATGTCGATTCAGGGTGATCAAATTTGGGTTGTGTATGACGGAAAACGCTTAGAACGTGGGAGCCTTATTTTTGGGCAAGGTGCGCTGTCTCGTATCATTTCGGAACCCGTAGCCCTTCCACCATTGGCGAGTATCATTGCCTTAACGCACAACAGTTTAGGCCAAGTTGTGGCCTTAGACATGTCCCAAGGCGAATTGGTTCTATTTCAAGCCAATGGAACGCAGATCTTAAAGTTTGCGCTTCCACCCGGAGACTATCAATATGGGGATGTCGTGGTTGATCAAACTTCAGGCAATTTGGTTCAGGTTACAGATGGGCGTGGCGATGTGATTACTTTTATACCATAGCATCCAATGTGCAGGTTGTCGTTTCAGGTTTTGAGAGGGGTATATGTACAGGGTTCTTGCATTTTTATTGGTATGTGTCTTAGTGGGGGATGTCTCTGCCCAGGGCCTTTCGGCCGAGACCAGAAAGAAGGCCGAAGATGCCTACCGTCAACAAGATTTTGAGACCGCTTTTTTGGCTTTGGCCGAGATTCCAGGACTCTTGGGGGTTGTTCCCTTGCTTGACCAGCCTCAAGATCATACCCGCGCTGAAATTTTTTTTGATCTGGCCAGAATCCGCCTTGCCCAAAATGATACAGCCCGCGCCAGATCAATTCTTGCCTATATCTTTGCCTTGAGCCCAGATGTCCAGCGAGGCATTTTGGACATTGAAGAAGACCACGCATTTTCCGAAACACATACCCGCCTTGCACAACTTAGACAGCAGAAACGGCTACAAGATTTAAAGTCAACAACGGCATTGGGGGCGGCTGGGCGGTCGCTCATATTGCCTGGCTGGGGCCAATTTTACCGTGGCCAGCGCAAGCGCGCATTTGTTTTTGTGGGGGCTACACTTGCAGCAACCACGTATTGGTTTTTGGCCGACCAGGCTTACAAAAGTGCCTACAACACATATCGGTCCACACGCATCAATGAATTGAGCATAGATCAACGCTCAGGACTAGAAACAGATCCGTTTCCTTTCCAACAAAGATTTCAAACTGCTCAATCGAAGGCAAGTCGCGCAAATATGGCTTTGGGTATTCTCGCGGGCGTCTGGTTGGCTGGTGTATTCGACCATGTCCTCATTGGTCCAGGCCATCTCGAAGTAGGTCTTTTGATTTTTTAGGGGAATGGGATGCGGGTGCGTTCATTTTTTATCTTATTGATTTTTACCGTTTCAGTGGTGTCTCACACTCGAGCACAAGACACGGCTCACCGGGTTGCTGTTGTGCCCTTCAAATCTATATTTAACCCCGATTATGGTGTGTTTATGGCAGATCGCATCGCCATTGAATTGTACACCCATGCCCATGTTCCCGCCTTAGGCCGAGACCGTTTTGTGTTGGTTGAATCCGACACCTTGAGTCATGTTATTCAAGATCAGATCCAAAAGATCGATAGACAAGCCCCACCAAAGTTGCTTGAATATTTACGGCAGAAAATCCCCGCGAATTATTTGGTGACCGGTTCTATCACAACCACAGGGATCCACCATATTGAGCTCATGCTCTTGGACCTTGGTACTGGAAGCGTCGTTTGGAAAGGCACGGTGCGAGACAACCCATCTTGGGTCTGGACACAAAACCGCGAAGTGGGCGAGACGCCTGCTCGCGAAGTCCGAGGTCATTTGGGGTTTGGAATCGGTTCATCAGCACCCCCGCCATTGACCGCAGAAGCCCTTCCTAAGCAAGTTCTGTTTCAGCCTTTGTTTACGACTGAATTCCAGGCCTTAGCGGCAGATTGTGAATTGCGTTTGAGGACAACCATCACACAAGATGGTATCTTTACGTTGGTACCCGGCGCGCTTAAAGGCGAACGGGGGCAACAACGATTTGTTCGTCTGGGGCAAACATTGCGTGCACAAGCCAGTCAAACAACAGTATCAGATGCCGTTTTATGTGGCAGCCTCCTCACATTTGGCAAAGACGGCGGTGTAGATAACATTGCGATTGTATTACGACTGGTGGATGTGACTACGGGGCTGGTGTTGTGGATGGGAGACTCTAATGGTCGTCGCGTTTGGCGGCACGATAAAATGGCGGACATCGTGTCGGGTGTCGTAGCTGGCATTACGGAAGACCTTGCCCAATTTGGTGCTGAAGCCGCCGAAACCGCTATGGCCGAATTGCGCGCACAAGCCCATGATGGCAGTGGGTGGGCAGACTTAGGTGAGGCCTATTTAAAGCGTGGGCTTTTACGGCAAGCTGAAGAAGCTTATAACAAGACCCTCACATTTCCAGATGGTCATGCGCGTGCGCAAAGTGGTTTGGGGCAAATTAGGTTACGCCGAGGGGGCGATTTTAATACCGTTGTAGCAAGCTTTCGGGCTGCGATCGACGAAGACCCTGACTATCTATTTGCATATTGTCATTTGGCTCAGGCGTATTTAGACCGAGACATGACGGATGGGGAAGACTATGTGGTTGAAGCGCTTAGGCGAGATCCCTCATTTAGTTTGGCATGGCGAATTTTGGGGGATTGGTACCTGGCACAAGAAGACGATAAAAATGCCCGAAACGCTTATCAAAAATATCTCACTTTGGAACCTGACGATGTTGAAGTGGCTACACGCTTGGGGCGTGTACTGTTGCGCTTGAAAGATTATGCGCTCATAGATCGGTTGATCGCGCCCATTCAAAGGGCAAAACCAGAGGCTGCTGAGTTGGTACCCGTGGTGGCCATTAAGAATATTCGTGTGAATCGCTACCAAGAAGCCACACGTTTATTTAACCGGTTCTTGTCTCAAGTAGATGTGCGTGAACGAAATCTATACGAAGACATCCAAGCCGTGCTTCCAGAGAAAGAACATGAAGCTTACGTGTCGTTAGAAGATCAAGCAAAAAAGGTGTACAGAGATCGGTTTTGGCGGGAGAAAAACCCAGACCTATCCAGCCCACACAATGAACGACAGTTGATACATTTTAGCCGAGTGTGGGTTGCCCGGCAGGATTTTGGCAAAGAAGTTTACCCTTGGGATCAGAGGGGGGCTGTCTATATCCGTTATGGGGAGCCGGATTACCGAACGCGGTCAGGGTGGACACCCACATTGCCACCGCCGCAAGTACAGCTGGTCAAAGAGCGTATTTATCGAGAATTGTATACCTTTCCCCCCGAAGGGGAGCTTATTGGCCCTGTTTTTCCGGTGCGGAGTGATCAGAGTGTAAGCATCGCCCAAGAAGACGAATTTGGTGTGCAAGATCAAAACCAACAGGCAAATACTTTTGATGATGGTTTAAATCGCAATCAAACAAACGAACAGTTCACAAACAATTCGAGCCAAGAAGCCTACGCCCCCGTTACCATGCAAAATGATCGAAGTATTGTACCCTGGGAATCTTGGGTGTATGTGGATGTTGGTGGCGGTCTCGTTTTTGACTTCACCAAAGAGATGGGTGGCATCTCGGGGTATGATTTTGCACCCATCCCTGCCATTCTGCCTACCATGCTTAAATCGACCATTCGTGTGGCCGAGTATGCGCCTGCAATTTCTTTCCAACGGGCAGTGTCCAATCAGGCAGATAATTTCCGTGAACCACCCGTGCTGCCATTGGAACGTTTTTTTTATGATGTTACAGATTTTCGAGGGGGGCCACAGAAAACACGTGTAGACGTTTCTTTTGCTGTGCCATTTGAAAACCTTATGGTGGTTACAGATGGCCAAAAACCCCGCGTAATACTTGAACGCGCATTGGCTCTGACCGACTCAAGCTATTCTGTGGTCTATAGGCAAGCTAAACGCATTGAATTTGATGCCGACACCACGGTCGTCACCACGGCTCAAATTGTTGATGTTCTTCGGCAAGATGTGCCACCAGGAACCTACCATCTGACACTCACCGTGAAAGATGTTATGTCTGGACGTGTAGGGAAGTTGAAGCGCGATGTGACAATTGAGGCATACAGCCAAGAAACTTTGGGTCTGAGTGATCTTATGTTGGCTCAAAGTATAACCGACACCATCACGGATATTCGGTTTCGAAGAGGCAGTTCGCAAGTCAAGCCTAACCCAACCCGTCAATATATAGCCTCGCAAAACTTGGCTTTTTATTGCGAAGTCTACAACCTTAAGAAGAACGAATTTGGGCAAACCAACTACAAGGTGACCACAGCGGTTAAAGCCGTTGATAAACGCGCTGGCTTTCGCGCGTTGGGGCCCATAGAGCAGCCAGAGGTTGCTCTGTCTTATGAACAAGTCGGTAACCAGCTTTGGGAGCGTTTGCCGCTTGAAGTTGATCTGGCAAACGCGCAACCGGGGCCCAATCGGTTGGTTGTTGTTATCGAAGATTTGGTCTCGGGCCAACGCGTGATAAAAGAAACTTCTTTTGAGTATATTCAGTAGGTGTCATTTGACAGAGTTGTTTTATTTTACTAAGTTTTGCAAAGACATTTCAAGGGTGGGATCGTGGAAGACAAATCTGATTTTAGCGAAGACGACGATATATTTGCTCGTTTAGACAATCAGGCCGATCGGGACGCATTTTCAAATCTGATGGCACATGCCCACAATTTGGGTCTGAGTGCTGCCGATTTTGTGCGTCAAGAACCCAAGCGCACCTCTCGTAAGCACATAAGCAAATTGTGTCTCGAAAACCAAAAACGTACTTTTAAAATGATGGTTTTTTCTGTGCTTAAGAGTTTGTGGGATCGCCCAGCCAATGATCAAGCTGAAAACTTGGCCCAATCCCTTTATGGGTATCCTCAAAATCTCGACAAACCACAGGTGAATGGACAAGCCCGAAAGGACGCGCGTGAATAACCCATTGATTCTCAGGGCGCATATTGCCGAATTGGAAGAATTACGTGACGACCTGCTTGCAAAAGCAAAGAATGGGCAAGCCGAAGCACAAGAGATGCTTGGCCAATTGCACAGAGAAGCTATGAAGAAACGGGGCAAGTTAAGAGACGGATCTGATCCAATCATTTAAGAGCGAAATGCGAAAGGGTTCAACGGCATTGCTTGGCACTGCCGTTTTTTTATATTATGGAACGGATCTTAGCCATAGACTATGGGCGCAGGCGGATTGGCATAGCAATGAGTGACGAGTTGGGGTTTACCGCACAAGGTTTGCCAACCCTCCATGTCCGAAATAAGAATCACGCACTTGCTGAAGTCGTGGCCGTGATTCAAGCACACCAACCCGGTCAAGTGGTTGTAGGGCTGCCGCTTAATTTGGATGGCAGCCCAAGTGAAATGGCAACTGTCGTAAATGAATTTGTGGCGCGGTTGGGGCATGCAATTGAAATACCGATTTGCATGTTAGACGAAAGATTGACTTCGGTGGCGGCACACAGAACCATGCGAGAGATGGGTATAAAACAAAAAAATCGCAAAGGCACAGTGGACAGATTGGCTGCCGTTTATCTGTTGGAAATTTATTTGCAACAGCGAGCTTCAGCGGTTTGAGGAGGGTTCTGGTCTTGTCTGAGGTAAAAAGCCGATTGCAAAAGGAATGGATATGGTTTGCGCTCGTTCTGGTATTGCTCTGGAGTGTTGTGGGATTATTTGGTTCTGCTTGGTGGTTCAATCGATCTACGGGCGGTAAAACACAGGTTGTACTTATCGATCCCGGGATGACCGTGCCGGAAATAGGTCTTCGGTTGCACCAAGCGGGTTTGATCCGTAGCCCACAATTGTTACGTGTTTTTGCGCGGCTCAATGGCACGAGTCGGCGATTGATGGCCGGGCCTCATCCGTTTCACGGTCATATGACAACTTGGCAAGTTTTAGCAGAGTTGGAGAAGCCCCGCGAGAAATTGGTAGATATTACGTTGCGCGAGGGCTTGCGTATGACCCAAGTAGCAACCCTTTTGGCAAACGCACTTGGTTTGAATGAAAACAGCCTGCTTGAACTCATGCAAGACACTGTATTTTGTAAATCATTGGGTGTGGGGGCGAGTAATGTAGAAGGATATTTGTTTCCAGAAACCTACAAAGTTTCAGCAGCAACCACCGAAAAAGCAATTTTGACGACGCTTGTCGCGCATTTTTGGAATGCGTTTGGAGAGGGCTTTCAAAAACGGGCACAACAGATTGGCATGTCGATACACGAGGTTGTTGTTTTGGCTTCTATTGTAGAAGGTGAGGCTCAGTTAGACGATGAGCGGGGCACAATTGCGGGGGTGTATCACAATCGTTTAAAAAGTAATATGCGGTTACAAGCCGACCCTACCGTGCAATATGCTTTGCCTGGGGGGCCTCGCCGGTTGTTTTACAAAGATTACCATTACGATTCACCCTATAACACCTACCGGCACAAAGGATTGCCTCCCGGTCCCATATCCAGTCCAGGAAAGGCATCCATTGAAGCCGTTTTGTACCCTGCTGATGTAGATTATATTTATTTTGTTGCGCGGGGGGATGGTTCTCATGTGTTTAGCCGCACATCAAAAGAGCATGAAAAGGCAAAACAACAAACATCACGCGCACGCAAACAAACCTG
This sequence comes from Candidatus Latescibacterota bacterium, assembly GCA_047619225.1. Lineage (GTDB taxonomy): Bacteria > Latescibacterota > UBA2968 > UBA2968 > UBA2968 > JABIFK01. The sequence continues at coordinate 12,519 of JBLHJX010000018.1, read as the reverse complement.
GAAAAAGGCGAATTGAGGAATGTATGTCGGTTTTGGAGGGGTTAAATGACGCCCAACTAGAAGCGGCCCAAACAGTGAATGGGCCGCTTCTAATTTTGGCTGGCGCAGGTTCGGGAAAAACACGTGTCTTGACTCGGAGGATTGCCTATTTGATTGGGGAATTGGGTGTTGAACCCGATCGCATCTTGGCAATGACATTCACCAACAAGGCCGCAGGGGAGATGCGTGAGCGCGTTGAGGAATTGTTGCACAGATCCTGTCGGAACATGTGGATTGGTACATTTCACTCTTTGTGTGCCCGTTTGTTGCGTGCAGAAGCCGACAGAGTTGGGTTGCAAACGAACTTTACAATTTATGATTCCACGGATCAAATGGCACTGATGCGGCGTGTTCTTTCCGACGAGGAATTATCGGAAAAGCAATATCCCCCTCGGCAAGTTCGTGCGCGTATCAGTCGCGAAAAGAACCGTATGATGGACGTGACATCCTTTGCTCAGCGTGCGTCCACTTATTATGAGCAGGCGGTCGCACGTGTTTACCGGCAATATCAAGCGAGGCTTCGCCAAAATAACGCCGTTGATTTTGATGATCTCTTGCAACTAAGCGTTCAGATCTTGCGTGACCATGAAGATGTTAGAAAAAAGTATCAGGGCCAATTTGATTATTTGCTCATTGATGAATACCAAGACACAAATCGTCCACAATACTTGTTTGCACAATACTTGGCTGAATTGCATCAGAACATTTGCGTGGTTGGTGACGACGATCAAAGCATCTATGCTTGGCGAGGCGCAGATTTACAAAATATACTTAATTTCGAGGCAGATTACCCAGACGCGCACGTTGTGAAATTAGAACAAAACTACCGATCAACGGAAGTTATCCTCGATGCAAGCAACGCGGTGATTCGCAACAATGCAGGCAGAAAAGGTAAAGAGCTTTGGACAGAGCGTGGGGGGGGGGAGAAGATCAGGCTCAAGAAATGCACTGACGAATCTGAAGAAGCCCGTTGGATTGCTGGGGTGGTGCAAGACCTAAAACAACAGGGCGGGTGCAAATATAAGGATATGGCGGTTCTTTATCGAACCAATGCCCAATCTCGGTCTATCGAAGAAGGTTTGCGGCGAGCCGGAATTGCCTACCAAATTGTGGGTGACGTGCGTTTCTATGAGCGTAAAGAAGTCAAAGATGTCTTGGCGTATTTAAAGTTGATCGCAAACCCTCGGGATTCTGTGAGCTTTAATCGGGTCATTAACACACCTCGAAGAGGTATTGGAAATACCTCAGTCGCCCGCTTGGATGATTATGCCATGCGCGAAGGGTTGCCGCTTTATGAGGCGCTTGTGCATTTGGATCAAATTGACACGATTCCCGCAAGAGCGATTCGCCTGATGCGCAGTTTTTATGAAATGATGGAAGGGTTTCGGGAAGAACTTTCACATATGCCTGCCGATGAACTGGCTGCCCGTGTGGTAGATGAAACGGGGTATCTCTCTGACATGGATAAGATGACACCCGAAGAGCGCGAGTCTCGGAAAAATCACGTCCAAGAATTATTGGCAGATATCCAGATTTTTGCAGAGCAATCCGATGAAGTTTCTCTAGATGCCTACCTGCGGAAGGTCTCTTTGGTTTCAGATGTAGATCAATGGCACGACGCAGTGGATTCTGTAACATTGATGACGTTGCACAGTGCAAAGGGTTTGGAATTTCCAACGGTATTTATCTCGGGTTTAGAAGATGGGCTTTTCCCCATTTTGCGGCCCGGGGATGAAGAAGGGGACGCACAAGATGCATTGGAAGAAGAGCGTCGTCTGTTTTATGTAGGCATTACGCGAGCCCAAGACCGCTTGTATTTGTCCTACGCGATGCAACGTCGCAGGTATGGCGGCTTTCTGACAAACAACGCTTCTCGGTTTCTTATTGAAATTCCAGAAGACTTGATTGATGCTGGGTTCCGTATTTCTGAGATAGGCACAATACCGACAACAAAACGGCGAAAGTCACCGCCGGCACTTTCTTTACACAAATCTGCTGAAGGGTTTGTCATGAATGTGGGGTCTTGGGTTTACCATCCCTCTTGGGGGCGAGGACAGATCAAAGCGCTTACGGGTGCCGGACAGAGTGCAAAGCTCAAAGTCCGTTTTGAAGATGGTGCAACCAAAACACTGGTTGCTAAATTTGCAAACCTGCAGCCTGGCTAAGAGAAAAAATATCAAACACATCGAACATCTCTAAGTTCTTAACACCGCTATATTTCCGGAATGTTGAGAGAGGGGAAACCATGTGAATGCAGATTTCTGCACCGAATTTGTTCTTGATTTCCTCGAATCTTTACCTCATATTAAAACAGGTTGTTTGTTTATTTTAATTCCTCACAGCGTTTACAAAGGTGGACTAAGCGATGCCCGTGACTGAGGACGACGTTCGGAAAGTTGCACAACTGGCACGTCTGTCCTTTTTAGCGGAAGAGGAACATCAGATGGTGGCAGAACTCAACCGCATGTTAGAATATGTGACCGCCCTTGACGCATTAGACACAACAGGTGTCTCCCCTACTGCGCATGTTTTGCCCCTTGAAAACGCGTTTCGATCAGACGTGTTGGGGGTGTCTCTCTCTCAGAATGATGCGCTGTCTAATGCGCCGCTATCTGGGCAAGGTCATTTTCGAGTTCCACGTGTAATTGAATAGTCTAAGTGTCGGCGGTGGATAAATTCACCGCCGATTTCTTTTGGCTAAAGTTAAAGGATTGGGAGGCACGTCTTGAACAAAAAGGATTATGATGGCCCCAAGTATATTGTTGTTACGGGTGGGGTGATCAGCGGTGTTGGAAAAGGTTTGGCCACGGCGTCGATTGGCAAAATTTTGCAACATTATGGATACAAAACCACAGCAATCAAAATTGATCCCTACTTGAACTATGACGCGGGTACGCTTCGACCAACAGAGCATGGGGAAGTGTGGGTTACTGATGATGGTGGTGAGATCGATTTGGACCTGGGTAATTATGAACGATTTTTAGGGATAGATTTGCCGCGCACCAACAATTTGACAACGGGGCAAATTTACCACACGGTAATTGAACGAGAGCGTCGAGGTGAATATTTGGGGCAAACCGTTCAGCCCATTCCCCACATTACTGACGAAATAAAAGATCGAATCAAAACAGCTGCCACGGGTTTCGATATTGCTTTAATCGAGATTGGTGGTACCATTGGTGATTATGAGAACATGCCATTTCTGTTTGCGGTCAAAGGCCTAGAACGAGAAATAGGTGAAGAAAATATCTCCTACATCTTGGTGAGTTATTTACCCGTGCCAGGGCATATCACTGAGATGAAGACCAAACCCACCCAACACGCCATCAAATTGTTGGGTGAACACGGTATGATACCTGATTTTATTATTTGCCGTGCTGTTCGGCGCTTGGATGACGTGAGAAAACACAAAATTGAAGTGTCTGCCAACATATCAGCAGACAGAATCATATCGGCTCCAGATGCGGATATATTGTATCAAGTAACTCTCGACTTTGAGGAAGAAGGCGTTGGGCTCAAGATACTGGATCACTTGGGATTGGAGCCCAAATCTGAACCCGATTGGGGGCGCTGGCGGGAATTGTTAGAAAATATTCGAAATCCGTCTCACAAAGTGAAGATTGCCATGGTTGGCAAATATGTAGAGATTGGCGATTATGAACTAACAGACTCATATATCTCTGTAAACCAGTCTTTGGAACATGCGGGTGCCAATTTGGACACGCAAGTTGAAATATCATGGATTGATTCGCGCAAACTCGAAGGCCAATGTGCAATTGATATTTTGAGTGAGTTTGATGGCATTATTGTGCCGGGTGCCTTTGGTGAAGGTGGTTCAGAAGGTGTTATCGAGGCGATTCGGTACGCACGAGAACACGAAGTGCCTTACTTGGGGTTGTGCTATGGCATGCAGATGGCTGTGGTTGAATACGCCCGAAACTTGGTGGGGTTAAAAGATGCCAACTCCGCAGAGAATGATCCAGACTCCCCTCATGCCGTGATCGATATTCAGTTTAGTCAACGCGAGGTTATCGAAGAAAGTCGCTATGGGGGAACGATGCGTTTGGGCGGTTATGTTGCTGCTTTGCGGCGCGACAGCAGAGTGTTGGCGCTTTATGAACAAACTGGGCGTTTAGAAGAAGATGCTTGGCGCATTGCCCGATTGCATCAAAACCCAAGTGAAGCCTTTCGTTTGGGCGTCATTTTAGAGAGTGAAAAGGCCGTTATTGAACGCCACCGCCATCGCTATGAAGTCTCGCCAAAATATGTTGATTTGCTTGAAGAATATGGATTGGTGTTTTCTGGATATCACAGGCGAGAAGATGGTACTAAGCTCATGGAATTCATCGAATTGCCCGACCATCCTTTTTTCCTGGCCACCCAAGCCCACCCCGAATTTAAATCTCGGTTGGAGCAACCAGCCCCGCTGTTTTATGGTTTTGTAGATGCGGTGGTTAAGCATGCCAATACACGTGTTGATGTACATGTTTCTGAAGAAGCACCCTCTGACTAAACTTGTGGTTGTGGCTGGGCTTTTTTTGTTTGTGCAGTGCCGCTCTTTGGAGGAAGGACCGGCCCCAAAGCAATCGGAAACCGCACCCCACCTTGCGATGCGAGCCTGGGAAACCGTGGTGACACGTCAGGGGAGTCGCCGGGTCGCCGTGCGAGCAGATTCGCTGTCTCGGCCATCTGCACAGGGCAAAGCGTATTTTGAAGGGCATGTTCGCGTGGTCTTTTTTGGTGCTCAAGGAGATACATCCTCTATCTTGTCCGCAGCGAGGGGAAGTGTAGACTCGGGTGGGAAATTCATCGCAGTGTCGGGCAAAGTTATTGTTTTGGCTGGTGACAGCACGCGTCTGGAGACCGATTCACTTCGGTGGGATCGAGAGAATGAGCGCATCTACGGAGATGGCCTCGTTTCGATTTTTCGTCCAGAGGGACGTGAACAAGGTGTCGGATTTGATGCCTCTGCAGATCTCAAACAATGGACACTCAGGCAGGTGAGGACCCATGTGACGGGTAAAGGTCAGTGATCCCAAATTTTTTATTGTACTCCGTATTGTGTTGGACATCAAAACTCCGAGTTTTACTCGGAGTTTTATTTGTTAGTGGGGGGACAGCAAATGCGGAACAGCAGATCAGTGCTGAATGGGTTGAAACGCGCTTAGAACAGTCGGGAAGTTCCCGGACTTATGCTGGGAAGGTGGCTTTTCGCGATTCCCTCAACGCCCTTCAGATTCTGGCTGATTCTGCTATTGTAACGGGTTCAAAGTATGTTTTTGTATCCAATCTCTCATTTCAAGACTCCAACAGAACGATTCAAGCCAAACAGTTGGTTTATGACCAAGGCGTTGCCCAATTTTCTGGCAGTGTTTTTTTACAAGATGGCCAACGGTCCTTGCGTGCTCCAAATGTAAAGATATGGCCCGATTCTGGGCAGGTTTTGGCCTGGGGAGGTGCTGCGTTTTCGTTTCAATCTCATACGCGGCACATTGTGGCTGAAAAGCTTAAGTATGGGTCGGATGGTGGTTTTGGCGTGGCGGTTGGACAAGTGGTGGCGACCGTGTTGGGCAAACAAGGTGATTCTTTGAGGATCGAGACTGATTCTTTGCGCTTTTCGCCTGAACAAGAAAAATTAGAGTTCTGGGGGGCATCCAAAGTTTCGCAATCGGGCATGGTGCTGGTTGCTCCCTTTGGGAACTATGGTAAGAATCGGCTACAAGCCTTTGGGCGACCCGAGGTTATTTGGATTCAACAGGATCGTCCGGATTCCATTTGGGCCAAAGCAGACTCTGTTGATATGAGCCTGGAAGATCAGGTCTTGCGGTCATTCCATCTCCTTTCTGCTGTCGAAATGCAACTGAGTGGCCAACGAGAGGCTTATGTCCAAACTGTTCAAGGTGACTCTGCAGTGATTGATGTGGCCGACAACAAAATTTCGCGATTGCAGGTTTTTGGGCAGGTCCGATTGGGCTTTCAACAACGCGGATCAAAAATAGACATTGAAGGAGATTCTACTGCTGTTTGGTTTCGTGACGGGCGCTTAGACAGTTTGGTGGTTTTTGGGCGATCGGGCGGGACCTATCAGGGGGCTGATAACAGTGTCGGCAAGATGTCGGGAGACCAAAAGATCCTGTGGTTTGAGAATGATGACTTGGTCAAGATGCGTTTGGTGGGAAGCGCCGAGTGTACGTATGAACCCTCAGATTTTGAGGAAGGAAGCCGTGTCAACATTGGCGGAGATTTATTAGACCTCTTTTTTGCCAACGGTGAATTGGCGCACATCGATGCCCAGGGCAAAGTGCAAGGTGTACACCTACAAAGTAAGGCGAAAAATAAACCATGAGCTTGAAAGCCGTGAACTTGGTGAAATCATACGGTCGCCGCTGTGTCGTCAATGGGATTGACCTCAATGTCGATGCTGGTGAGGTCGTTGGTTTGTTGGGCCCCAACGGAGCGGGTAAGACCACTTCATTCTTTATGATTGTGGGCGCTATTGCACCAGACCAGGGTCGCATATTGTTGGGGGATACGGACCTTACCCAATGGCCCATGTATAAACGCGCCAGAAAGGGTATCGGTTATTTGGCGCAAGAACCCACGGTGTTTCGAAAATTAAGCGTGTGGGAAAATGTGATGGCCGTTTTAGAGCATATTGAAAAAGACCGTGCGCTTAGAACACAACGCGTTGAATTGGTGCTGGACGAACTGGGCCTAACACACTTAAAAAAACAACGCGCTGATAGTCTGTCGGGAGGAGAAACCCGGCGTTTGGAAATTGCGCGTGCATTAGTACAGGACCCACAATTTATCTTATTGGATGAACCCTTCGCAGGAATAGACCCAAAGGCTGTAGAAGATATTCAAGCCATTATCATTCAATTGAAGGCGCGTGGTATTGGCGTTTTGATCACGGATCACAATGTGAGAGAGACTTTGAGCATTACCGATCGGTCCTATATCTTATCTGAGGGTCAAATTTTGGTATCGGGCAGTCCAAAAGAACTGGCCGAAAATGCTGAAGCCCGACGGATCTATCTGGGTGAACGTTTTAGATTGGACTAACCATCGGGTAAAAAAGGTATTTACATAGGTGAAGGTTTGTTATTATCTTATAAAGTATGTATCGTTGGAATAGTTTTTGATATCTATCTTATCTTGAGTGACCTATGATTCGCCTTCAGCACACCCAAACCACTTCCCTTCACCAAAAGTTGGCTCCCCAACTGATTCAGTCTCTGCGTTTGTTGCAGATGCCCACATTGGAATTGGAGCAACTTATTCAGCAAGAGTTAGAGATGAATCCATTGCTGGAAATAGACGAAGAGGTGAATCAGGATTTAGAAGATGCGGAAGCACCCGAACTGGAATCGGAAGCCAATGCGGATGAGCCTGAAGAACCCAAGACCGATACGGAAGTGGAAGATAGTGAACGGCTTGATGAGTTGGAATTTGACAAAGCCGACTTAGACAACAAGGACCAATTTGACGAAAATGATTGGGATCATTATCTCAACGAGTCGGGATATAGCAGTCCCAAAGAAGAATTTGACCCAAATGTTGAAGACTGGACACATGACGGGGCCAGCCTGAAATCATTGGAAGATTTGCTTCGTGAGCAATTGCTTCTGACAGATCTAAAGGATGGGGATGACGTTATTGCCGATTATTTGATTGGCAATATTGATGAAGATGGTTTTTTGTGTACCACTGTTTTGGAAATTGCCGATATTTTGGGTGTAGATGAAGGCGAGGTCGAGCGAGTACTTGGGCTGATTCAAACATTGGAACCACCTGGCGTAGGCGCTCGCAATTTAAAAGAATGCCTGCTGATTCAACTGCGTGAGCAGGGTATCGTCCAAGGTATGGTTGTGGATATCGTGCGTGACCATTTAGACGACTGGATCAACCGTCGCCATAGTAAAATCATGCGTGCTCTAGGGGCCAGTCGCGAAGATTTGCGGGAAGCTGAGATACTCATTGCGGCATTGAACCCGAAGCCCAACGTCGAGTTGGAACCTTCCGTAAATCTGAATCATGTCATTCCAGATTTAGAAGTGCAAGCTATTGGTGATGAATTTGTGGTCTCGTTGACCGATAGAACCGTTCCTTCATTGCGTGTGAGCCCCATTTACCGATCTGTTTTGAGTCAATCTGAACGCGAAGGCCAAGATGCTAAGAAGTTTGTTGTAGACCGTTTGAATTCTGCACGGTGGTTTATCAGTGCCATTCATCAGCGCCGAGCGACGATGCTTAAAGTGATGCGTTGTATTGTCGAGAGCCAGAGGGAGTTTTTTGAGAAGGGGGCCGGAAATTTGCGGCCGATGGTTTTGCAGGAAGTAGCCGACAAAGTTTCAATGCATGTTTCAACTATCAGTCGTGTGAGCAATGGGAAATATGTACAAACACCTCATGGTGTGTTTGAGCTGAAGTATTTTTTTGATGGTGGACTGAGTCGAGACGAAGGGGAAGACATATCGGCCCGCACGGTAAAAGAGACGATAGAAACCCTTATACGGGACGAAGATACAAAAAGTCCTTTAAGTGATCAACGTATTGCCGATATTCTAAAAGAAGATGGGATTGACATTGCTCGGCGAACGGTCGCGAAGTATCGAGACCAGTTGCGTATCAACCCAGCGAGGCATCGAAAGGTTTTATAGCTTTATATCCTGTCGGGGATTTGACCTGAGGCGGTTGTTATGGAGTTTGTTTTTATAGGTTTGGCTGTAGGGTGTGCGGCATTTCTGTTTAAGATCGTGTCTGAATATCTGAGTGAAACCCCGATCTGGCAGGATAAAATTGAACAAGCAGAGACTGAGCGCGTACAGTATGAAGGTCAGCTTGAAGCTCACTTGGCCTCAAAAAATGACTCGGCAGCCCAGGCTAAACAAATGGATCAAGAAATAAAATCACTTGAGCAGATGCGGGATGATCTTAAGTCGCAGATCGAAACGAAAAAGAAAGAGATGGCGCGTCAAGGCAAGATCATTATGAAACGACAATCCTTGGAGTGAGCTGAACGATGAGATTGTATCTGGTTGGAACAGCTGGGGTAATCCTGGCTGTTTTTTTGATGGGGTGTGGCAAACCCTCATATCATTTGGATGGTGTCACTCAAGTACGTCAGGTATCGCTTTTGGACAATGCTGTACAAGTGGCCGTCGACTCTGTTCACGTAGAATTTAAACACCTGATCGACTTTATTGCTTTGGCCGAGGTTGTTGCAGTGGATTCGATGACCAAGAGCGCCTCATCAATGGGGCCGACGATAAGGGTAGCCCAACGAAATTTGAAGGCCATACGTGAAAAATACCTACAAACTTTTAGACAGATGCAACAGTTTCGCTCGTTTGGAGGCAACCCTGTATTTACGGATGATGATGTGGGTGTGAAAACAAGCAAGCTGTTGTCTGAGATTCCGGCACGTTTTTATAAAGGCCGTGCTTTTTCTTTGGAGACGGAAGGAAAGATTCGCAATTTCATCCGTCAAGAGTTGATTCCACTTGAAGGACAGGTCAAAACCGCACAGAATCGCGTGAGTAGACTCCAGAATTCAAGGGCAGGACGTACAAATGCCAAGGCAACGATCGCAGAGGAATATCGGCAAAAAAGAGAAGAATTGTTACAGGCGACCAACCAAGATGTGCAACGCGTGATACGGCGGTATCAACTTGAGGTTGAAAACGTTGATTCACTGGGACACTTCGCTTTTGACGGGGTGGCTCCAGGCCAGTATCATTTGTTTGGAGGGGACACCGATTCAGTTGATTTTCTGGTTCCGGTTCGTGTGTCGGCACATACTTGGCAAGATTTTTCTGCCCAAGTCGGCATGCCTATTTTTGTCTCATTGCCATCTGACTCTACGCAACCACAATAGCCCGTTCAGTCCAAGGCGTGTTAATTGTCTGTTTGGTGGGTGCTGATTTCGTCTTCAGAAATTTTGTGGACACTTTTGGGGTTGAATGTTTGGTGTGTATCCACCCTCAGTGCGACTTCGATTCTGCCTCCCGTTAGTACGAAAAATTGGATCAATAAGCCCCCCCCTTGCATCGCCTCAACTTGAAAGGCGTTTTTGCTTAGGGGTGACAAGCAGGCGTTTAGCATTTCATCGGCTCTTGGATCTTGAACAACCGTTTCGGGTAAAGCCATGATCAATGAGCCGGGTGTGCTATTGAGCGCTGCCCCGATTTTTTCACGAACATCGATCATATACCTAACTGCCAACTGTGTAAAATCGAATGTGTCGTTTGTTGGGTTTGGTGGTGGGGTAATCCCCCAAGTCAAATGGTGTATGAATGGATTGCCATAACCTTGGCTGAGCATTTCATCTCGTGCTGCTTGATCGACTGGGTGCACGACCGCCACATAGCGAAACCACCCCTTTTTCAATGCGGGGTGGTTGTCGGGCAGGCCAGAGGAGACATTGATGTAGTCTTGGCCATCTACGGGTGAAGGGTAACATCTCTTGTCCCAACCGGCAACATAACCCATTTGTTTGAGCGGGCCGGCCACAAGGTGGGGCGGGTCGGTGAAGATCGCCGCATGATCCATTTGTGGGTAGAGGGATACGCCTGCAGCTTCGATTCGTCTGGCTACTTCTCCGGCTTCGGTTAACCTTTCGGTCGCATTCTCAATTTTTATGACTTCTGAAAAATTGTCTGGTAGCAAAATTCCCATTGGGATCTCCTGGTTGTGATCGTTAGTTTAGAAGAAATGCGCTGCCTAAAAACTGCTATAAATCTTAAAGAGAGACCTTCTAACCATTTTGTGGTTGAAAAATATGGTGTTCATAGGTTAATTAAAGAGTTCGTCGAACCATATTTCTACCAAATTAGACCCAAAACGAGCAGGTTGTCAATCTTTCATATACGAGGATAAAACTTATCCTTTTTTTTCGCCCAATGACTTCGGTTGAGATCTTCTTATGCATCAACGAATGGTTCATGTTCTGTTGATGTCTTTGACTGAAGTGTTATCGTGAAACAAAAACTTTGGCTACTCCAAAACGCGTGCTTGTTGTTGATGATGAAGAGGCTGTCGCCAAGCCCATTGAGCATATTCTGCGGATGTTTCATTATGAAGTGACAATGACAACCCAATGGATTGATGCGCTTGAGTTCATCCAAGAGGAAAAGTTTGATCTGATTACCTTGGATCTTGAAATGCCTACCATTGATGGGCCGACCATGTTGCGGTTTATTCGTGAAAATGGGCTGGACACGCCCGTTATCATTATCTCGGCCAGTATTACTGAACGAACGCCGCAAGACCTTGCAGAGTTCAATGTGTCGGCTTTTGTATACAAACCTTTCAAAGTATCCCATATAAAAGAGATCGTAGAGCAGACAATTGGCCCAAGTGAGGCCCCCGAAGCAGACGATGGGGTAAATCTGGATGACTTCCTCCAAAGTTCGCCTCACGTACTTGCGCCCCGTAAAGACGCACCCGAGGAAGAAGCACAGCATCATCAACGTCGGCGGAAGAAGCGCAAAAGGAAAATTTTCGCTTCAAAAGAGCAGAAAACACAAACCCTTATTGCCTTTGCCATTATTGCGATCGTCAGCCTGTTTCTCAGTGGGTTTATGTCAGCATTCCGACAGCAAGTGGGTGGCATGTTTTAATATTTAAAAAATAAGCACTCAATCCCTCGGTCTTATGGACTGGGGGATTTTTTTGTGTACAAAATGAACGCTCAAATACAGGCTTTTGAACGAAAATTTCAAAGAAATGGAAAAGGTTGGCTCTGCTCGTTTCGGGCGTTAATTTTTGTAAAACAGGGGTTTATGGAGTGTGTGATGGATTGGCATTCCAATTGCAATGTAAGAACTGCAAAAAGGGCAACTTTATGGTTTGTATCACGGTGGTTCCAAAACTCATCTTTCTCTTCTGTTTGTTTATACAACCTCTGTTTGCTGAAACGCTTGAATTTGGGCGTGTGCGTGTGGGTGATTTCCAGCGAGACAGTATTCAGATTAAAAACGAAAACTTGGTCAACCTCATGATTGCAAAGACCACATTCTCAGATACGATATTTGCTTTGCCAGCATCACCATTGACTGGTGCTATGACAATACTTGGGCCCGGCGTGAACCGTGCGTTGCCTATTGTTTTTTCTCCCAGAGACTTCGGTGTTGTATCAGGAAAACTTACAGTAGAAACAAATCTGGGTGATTTTCTATGGAATTTAACGGGAGAAGGCGTTCTGGAGGTTGTCGTGATCAACGAAGTCTTGGCCGACCCTGCTTCTGGCTTGGCTGGTGATGCCAATGGTGATGGGGTGCGTGACAGCAACCAAGATGAATTTATCGAATTTCTCAATACTGGCAAATACCCTATCAATATGGGTGGGTGGCAAACCTTTGACGCGGGAGCCTCAGCCGCAAACAGATTAACTTTTCCTTCTCCAACCTGGATTGGACCAAACCAACGGGTGCTTGTCTTTGGGGGTGGAAACCCGACAGGGCTCTCGGTGCAATT
>JBLHJX010000017.1:0-36470 GCA_047619225.1 Candidatus Latescibacterota bacterium | reverse complement strand
TCATCTACGAAAACCATTGCAGACAACTGGGCCGCGGCTTGGTCTGCGTGGGCCCCCAATCGCCCTTCTTCGCTGGGAGGTTTTGGAAATATAGCGTAGACCCCGCGAACACGTTGCGTCGGCTTAACGGGTTGGCCAATGAATGATGATACCACCTTTTGCATATTCGGGTGGTGAGCGATCTTGTCAATGAGGAAAGGTTCCGTGCCGATCCCGTCGCGCGAGCGCATCTTCCAACTGCCGCCTCCAAACAGTCCTGCCTTTTCCACATCCTCCTCTGTCCACTGTCCGTGTGGTGCTCCCTGCCACGTTTGCGAATCGTCGCGCTTGACAATCTCACGAGGCACATTTTCCCACAGATAATCAACAATGCGCTCAAATGTTTCTGGTTCGTCAATGAGCCCGCGCTTTACAATAAAACCGTTCTCTTTGAAGTAAGAGACTTCGGTTTCGTCGAGTGTTGGGTCCCCGTTGGTGAAATCTGGGTCGGCGAATACTTCGGGGGGGCGAACAACCACGTCTGCGGCCATTTTGGGTATGCTAACACGCTGCCTGTTGTTGTCTGTCATATCTCTCTTTCTTATTGTGTGATTTGATATCGTCATTATTATGAGTGTTGAACATCGCGACTAGCAAGACAGCCCCAGAGACACATCTCTGGGGCTGTCTCAATTGGAGGCTATCCAAATGCCCAACCTTCCCAAATGTTGTCGGGTGTTGGTAGAACGTCTTCTCGGAAGTTTCGGGTATCAACCCACCATTGATGAGATGGCCCCGGGCCGTCTACCAAGTCATCGAAAAAGGTGAAACCATCTCGTTGGTAATCGCACGGGACGATGAGGCGCAAGACCGGGCGTTCGAGACTGGCAGAGCGATTGATACCGCCTGAGTGCATGAGTCGGGGATGCCAGAAAATGACATCTCCTGCCTGGCCAGAAAGTTCCACGGGTGTTACTTTTCTCAGGACATCGTCACGGGCTTGGGCATATGCCTCCGAATGATCTGGGCCAACGGGGCCGTGAACCGTGTCGCTAAAGGGATGTACAATTAGATGGGAACCTGGCCAGACCGTGAAGCCCCCACACTGTGGGGGGACCTCACCTACAATAACCATTGCGGATATTTGAGATGCGGTGTGATCAGCGTGTGGTGACAACCGCCCTTCCGTGTCGGGGGGTACCGGAAACACGGCGTAGATTCCGCGCACACGCTCTGTCGGTTTAAGGGACTCGCCGATAAATAGCGAGACGACCTTGCGCATATGCGGGTGGTTGCCGATTTTGTCGAGCAGGAAAGGTTCTGTGCCAATGCCATAACGCGAGCGCATCTTCCAACTGCCATGCCCAAACAAGCCTAACTTTGCTGCATCTTCTTCTGTCCATACCCCCTGTGGGGCATCAAACCAGGTTTGCACATCGTCGCGCTTGACGATCTCACGGGGCACATTTTCCCATACATAATCCACGATACGCTCAAACGTTTCTTTCTCGTCCAATAATCCGCGCTTTATGAGAAAGCCGTTTTCTTTAAAGAATGTGGCTTCTTCTTCACTGAGTGTTGGTGTACCGTTTGCGAATTCGGGATCGACGAATGTGATGGGGGCGTGCACGACCACATCTTCGGCAACGCGGGGTGTGGAAGAACGACTGCCTTCAAAGGGCGGTATGATCAAATTGTAGATATGTTGTGCAGCTTCCGTTTGATCCATACCTGCCAACGTGGTTTTCACTGGGTCAAGATTGATATCGGCGAATAGGTGAGCAGCAAGTCGCATACACCCAAATGCGCGCTCCCAAGAGAAGGGTTGGATCTGGGGGTATGTCCACTCACTTGCTCCTGTCCAATAAGGCAGAAGCCAGTCGAATGCACGCCGGAGAGATCGTCCGTCTGAAGATTCATATCCTATCACATCAACGTCCCACTGTCGTCCTATTTCTGCAAGCTCCAAAAGAAGCTCCAAACTCATGCTGCAATATCCCAGTGCTTTTGTACGTTTAAGCTCTTTGGGTTGCTCGCCATTTGGCTCAATCTGAGCGGCAATCCTTCTTTCGCCTACACCTTGCAATACCATTTGAGCCAGGTCTGGTTGACCGACAAAGAGTGCGTAAGTGACAACCTGAACATCGTAGGAATTGGAATGGTTATTCCCGAACCGGGCTTCTTCAATGCCCAAGGGGTGATTGAGCATCCATTCAAGAAAGGTATGAAACCAGGCTTGCAAATTTTCTGTGTCTTTTACAGACCAAGATGTTGAGTCAACGATGAATTTGACGGCGGGCAGGAGATCGCGTGCAAGCCAAGACGTCTCGATGAGGCCAAAACATTGTCCATTGTTTCTACCCGGAACAGATTGCCCATATAGGAGGTGTGGATTCATCTTGGTTTCTGGATCAATGAACCACGTGCGCAAGAGCAGTGCGGCCTGGTTGGCATAGGCTTCTTTTTTGGTAAAGCCATAAGCGATGCCCAATGTTTTTACTGCCAATATCAGTTCTGCGAGTTTGGGCCGGTCGGTTTTGTCTGCGTCGGGATTTCTCTCGCCATCTCTGCGGATGTAGGGCAAACCATCTGGTTTGTCGGGATCTGGCCACCTATAGGGGCTCATACTCATGTAATCGTGCTTGTCTCCACTGGGGGGTAAGATGGGTTTGTTGACGATGGTGAGCGGTTCCTGATTGAGCGCTGCGTCGGCTTTTACGAGCAGTGCTTTGCGCGCTTGTTCACATGGGTAATCGGTGTAATCAGACAACAACAGCGCTCGCCTGGTGTGAATGATATCCGTCGTAAATAGGGGCGTTGACGGCGAAAACGGCTTGAGTTGATGGGCTTCTTCTTCTGGATACATGCGAAGATCTCCTGAATGAAAGGAATCTCATATACAAGTGTCATTCACTGGAACAATGACTAAGAATGTGCAATAAAGTGAATAGATCAAGGAGAAAATTGAGGTGCGCAATGAATGATCTTTGGGGTGCACGCTGAGTATAAAAAAAGAGATTACGACATGTGTGTCGTAACCTCTTTATTTTATTGTTTGCAGATGCTAAATGGGGTGTGAAACACTATGCCACGTGATACTTTGGATCTTCAATGGTCACTTCAAGAATGGCTTCGGCTTTGTTGAGCACTTTTTGGCAGTCTTGAGACAAGTGCATCAGTTTGACGGTTTTGCCTATGTCGCGATATTTCTCGCACAGGTTGTTGATGGCTTCTAATGCCGAGTGATCGTAAACGCGACAATTTCTGAATTCGATGATCACGAGGTCAGAATCGTCTTCTGGATTAAAGATGTCTTTGAAGGATGTAACGGCGCCAAAAAATAGCGGGCCATTGAGTTCGTATGTGGTGATACCCTCTTCGTGGCGAACCTCTGCTTGGATGCGGCGTGATTTTTTCCAGGCGAAGACGAGGGCCGATATGATCACGCCAGAAGCGACCGCAATGGCCAGATCAAAGAGCACGGTGATCACCGATACGGCAACAATCACAAAGAAATCGCTTTTGGGAATCTTATTCCACAATCGCAAACTGGTCCATTCAAAGGTGGCGATGACGACGATGAACATCACACCGATGAGTGCGGGAATAGGGATCAAACCGATGCAGGACCATAAGGGTGGGAACACGATAAATGCCAAAAGGAAGAGTGCGGCAGAGATGCCCGATATGCGATGACGTCCGCCCGAGCGGATATTGATCATCGATTGGCCAATCATAGCGCAACCGCCCATACTGCCAAACAATCCTGCAACCATATTGGCAATGCCTTGGCCAATGCATTCACGGTTTCCACTGCCGCGTGTTTCTGTTAATTCATCAATTAAGGTCAAGGTCATCAAGGATTCGATGAGACCAATTGCTGCAAGGGTGATGCTCAAGCCGAGAATGATCCACAGGCTGTGGAAGGTAAATGGGATACTTGGAATTGAAAAACTGCCCGCTTGACGTTGGTTTGTGGCTTGAGGGACCGGCACGTTGAGGGCGGCAATTTCGTGGCCTCGGGTGTTTACCTTTGAGACAAGCAGCATTTGTTTTTCTGTTTCAAAGAGGCGCGTCTTTTCCGCTTTTTCCAATGCGATGGCATTTTGTAGTTCAACCGAGTCATTGACTGTAACCGTTTGGATGGGTAAGAAATATGTGATCAGGGTGACTGTGACGATTGCGACGAGGGTTCCTGGGACTGCTTTTGTCAGTTTTGGAAAGAAATGAATGATGGCCATGGTCAACAAAATTAACGCAGCGGTCACCAGCATATTGCTGCCGCTCATCCATTGGGCAACAACGTCAAAGCTCTGTGTTTTTTCGGTGAAGATCACTTTAAAGTTTTCTTTGAGCTGACCAAATTGTGCCAGGCCAATAACAATGGCCAAGCCGTTGACAAAGCCTAACATAACTGGATGCGGGAGTAGGCGGATAAATTTGCCAATTTTAAAGACGCCGCAGAGCATTTGAATGACACCACAAAGGACAACTGACGCAAAAAGGTATTCAATACCATAAAGGACAACAAACGCGGTCATGACCACCGCCATTGCACCCGTTGCACCAGAGATCATGCCGGGGCGTCCACCAATGAGTGATGTAATAAAACCGACAAAAAATGCAGCCCATAAACCAACAGATGGGTCAACACCGGCTACAAAAGAAAATGCCACGGCTTCTGGCACAAGGGCCAGTGCAACGGTTAAACCAGAGAGCAGTTCATTCTTCAAGTTAATATCACGCTTAATCAGTAAATCTATCAATTTATCCTCGCTTACTTTTTTTATTACGGACTATTATAAAAACTTCTTTACTGGGTAAGATTAGCTACGATATGTTGTTTTAGGGGCAAACAGAATGGCCGATAGGTCACCTACCGGCCACACTTGGGATTATTCTTTCAACGAAATAAAAAAGATTTTATAAAACTTTAAAGTCCTTCTCCGCGTATCAGGTCGAGCACGCGATTGAGGTCGTCGTCGCTGTAGAATTCAATTTCGATTTTGCCTTTTTGACCTCGGCGATTGATGTTGACCGAGGTACCAAATTGCCGTTGAAGGTCTTCTTCGAGCGAGAGGATGTTTGGGTCTTTGTAGGATTGCGTTTTTTGAGGATTGCGAACCGTGCCGTCTTTGTAGGCTTTGACGAGCGATTCGACACGCCGAACCGACAAACCTTGTGAAATGATTTGCTGGCAAATGGCAAATTGAAGCTCGGGATCATCTAAACCAAGCAGGGCACGCGCATGGCCCGTGGAAATTTGGCCTGTTTGAAGGGCTTCGAGCACGTCTGTTGCGAGGGCAAGTAAGCGCAACATGTTGGCAACGGTGGAGCGGTCTTTGCCCACACGCTCGGCCACTTCTTCTTGGGTGAGAAAACATTCTTCAATGAGCATGCGATAGGCTTTGGCTTCTTCAACGGGGTTGAGGTCTTCGCGCTGAATGTTTTCGATCAGGGAGAGTTCCATCATTTCCTGATCGGTACCAATGTCCATCACCAGTGCAGGCACAACCTGTAACTCGGCTTGTTTGGCGGCCCGAAGGCGGCGCTCACCTGCAATGAGTTGATAACCCGACCCAAAACGCCGCACACTAATGGGTTGTAAGATGCCTTTTTCACGAATAGATTGTGCGAGTTCACTGACGGCTTTGGGGTCAAATTCGGTACGGGGTTGATGCGGGTTGGGTTCAATGTCACCCAGGGAAATTTCGATGACCATCTGACCCGATGGGGTTTCTTGTAGATTTATTTCATCGTTTGTTTCATCGTTGGCACCTGGAATGAGTGCACCAAGACCTTTGCCAAGGGCATTGCGTTTAGCCATGGTTTATGACCTCCCCAGCGAGGCTGATATAACTTTGTGCGCCGGAAGACATGATGTCGTAAAGGATAATGGGTTTGCCAAAGCTGGGGGCTTCACCGAGTTTGACGTTGCGCCCAATAATTGTTTTGTAAACTTTGTCTGCAAAATGCGCTTTGGTTTCTTCGGCAACTTGGCGAGAGAGATTGAGGCGTCCATCATACATGGTGAGGAGGACACCTTCAACTTGAAGCTGCGGGTTGAGGTGGCGTTGTACTAAACGAAGCGTGTTGAGGAGTTTGCCCAAACCTTCAAGGGCATAATATTCACATTGAATGGGAATGAGTACAGAATCTGCGCCAGTGAGCGCATTGAGTGTGAGCAAACCCAGCGATGGGGGGCAGTCGATAATGATAAAGTCATATTCATTGCGAATGCTTAGAAGGGCCGATTTGAGGCGCTGCTCGCGTGAGATGATGGAGACCATTTCAACCTCGGCACCTGTCAGGTTAATGTGCGAGGGGGCAATGCTTAAAAAGGGCACTTTGGTATCTTTAATAATACTTTTAAATGGTTTCTCTTGCAGTAAGACTTCATAAATGCTGGATGTGTCTTCTTCCATGCTAATGCCACAACCGCTGGTCGCATTGGCTTGGGGGTCCATATCGAGCAATAGGGTTTTCTTTTCTGCTGCTGCCAAACAGGCGGCTAAGTTGACCGCTGTTGTGGTTTTGCCCACACCACCTTTTTGATTGGCTATGGCAATGACTCTTGCTGGCATAAATGTACCGAACTTCGTGTAATTTCGTGAAAAAGGAGATGTGTAGATCGGTAAAATATAGGCTAAGGTGAGGGGAAAATCAAGGAGGAGGCGTTCGCTCATTTAAACCTAAGTGCCCGCTTCCGTTAGGGAAGCGGGCACTCATTTTCATTCCCTTCCCTTTTGGGAAGAGCAAAGGATCTATCCTATTGGTCTGCCAAAGCAGCGTGTGCAGCAGCCAGACGGGCAATTGGCACACGGAAAGGCGAGCACGAAACATAGTTCATGCCAATTCTGTGGCAGAAATGAACCGATTCGGGATCACCACCGTGTTCGCCGCAGATACCCACTTTGAGGTCTTTGCGGCCTTTGCGGCCTTTTTTGGTACCCATTTCAACCAACTGACCCACACCGGCTTGGTCGAGCGTTTGGAACGGATCGTTTTCAAGGATGCCCTTTTCAACATATTCGCCCAAGAACACACCGGCATCGTCACGTGAATAACCAAAGGCCAGTTGTGTGAGATCGTTGGTGCCAAAGGAGAAGAACTGTGCGTGTTTTGCAATTTCATCGGCAATGAGTGCGGCACGTGGAATTTCAATCATGGTGCCCACGGTGTAGTTGACTTTCTTGCCGGTTTCTTTGCGCACTTCTTTGGCCACACGGTCGGTCATGTCTTTGAGCATGGTGAATTCTGCGACCGTGCCCACCAAGGGGATCATGATTTCTGGAATGGCGTCTTTGCCAACATTTGTTGCGGCTTCTAAAATGGCCCGCACTTGCATTTCATAAATTTCAGGATAAGTGACACCCAAGCGACAACCCCGGTGACCCAGCATGGGGTTGAATTCGCTGAGCGATTCGACCTTGTCTTGAATCTCTTTGAGCGAACGTTTTAGGCGTTTGGCCATTTCTTGTTGCTGATCGGTTTCGTGTGGCAAAAACTCGTGCAAGGGAGGGTCGAGTAGGCGCACGGTAACAGGCAAGCCCTTCATCGCTTTGAAGATGCCTTCAAAGTCACCCCGTTGAATGGGCAAGAGTTTCTGAAGGGCCTTGCGACGACCGGCTTCATCACCGGCCAGAATCATTTCACGCACGATGTTGATGCGGTTGCCTTCAAAGAACATGTGCTCGGTGCGGCATAGGCCAATACCTTCTGCACCAAAGCTGCGTGCAACGTCAGAGTCGTGTGGTGTGTCTGCGTTGGCGCGCACATTGAGTTTGCGAATCTTGTCAGCCCAGGCCATGAGCGTGCCAAAGTCACCCGAGAGTTTGGCTTGTTGTGTAGATACTTGGCCAAGCATCACTTCGCCGGTGGAACCATCGAGGGAGATCCAATCACCTGCTTTAACAACGGTTTTGCCAACGGAGAATTGATCTTTTTTGTAGTCGATAGCCAAGGCACCACAACCGGCCACACAGCATTTGCCCATTCCGCGAGCAACCACAGCCGCGTGGGAGGTCATACCGCCACGTGCGGTGAGAATGCCTTGGGCAGCGTTCATACCACCAATGTCTTCGGGCGATGTTTCCATACGCACGAGAATGACATTGGCACCTTTAGCGGCCGCAGCTTCGGCATCTTCTGCTGCAAATACCACAGTGCCTGAAGCTGCACCAGGTGAAGCGGGCAACCCTTTGGCCAAAACGTTTTTGACTGCTTTGGGGTCAAAGGTGGGGTGCAAGAGTTGGTCGAGTTGGCTGGGTTCAACACGCAAAACAGCTTCTTTTTGTGTGATCAACTTTTCTTTAACCATGTCAACGGCAATTTTTACAGCAGCGGCTGCGGTGCGTTTGCCGCTGCGTGTTTGAAGCATCCACAATTTGTTTTGTTGCACTGTGAATTCGATGTCTTGCATATCGCGATAATGTTTTTCGAGTTTTTTGTAAATGCCTTCGAGCGTTTTGTAAGCTGCGGGCATTTTCCGTTTCATTTTAGATACGGGTTCGGGCGTGCGTACGCCAGCAACAACGTCTTCGCCTTGGGCGTTGACGAGGTATTCGCCGTAGAATTTGTTCTCTCCCGTGGAGGGGTTGCGTGTAAACGCCACGCCCGTTGCACAGTCATTGCCCATGTTGCCATAGACCATCGATTGCACGTTCACTGCGGTGCCCCAGTTTGCTGGGATGTCGTTTAAGCGGCGATACGTGATGGCACGTGCTGCTTGCCAAGAGCCAAAGACGGCACCAATGCCACCCCAAAGCTGTTCAATTGGGTCGGTTGGAAAATTCTTCCCGGTGCGTTTTTTGACGATCTTTTTAAACATGTCAACCAAGAGCTTCAGGTCTTCAATGGAGAGATCCAGATCGTCTTCAATGCCACGTTTGTGTTTGACTTCATCGATGGCGATTTCAAAAGGATCCAGTTCACGGCCTTCTGCAGCGACGCCCATGACCACGTCGCCATACGTTTGGATGAAGCGACGATAAGAGTCCCAGCCAAAACGTTCGTTGCCAGTTTTGGCAATGATGCCTTGCGTGATTTCGTCGTTCAGGCCCAGGTTGAGCACGGTTTCCATCATGCCTGGCATAGAAACACGGGCACCTGAACGAACAGAGAGAAGCAAGGGATTGGAAGCATCACCAAATTTGCTGCCCATTGCTTTTTCGAGTTTGCCCACATTTTCTAAGACTTGCTTTTCGAGTGCGGCAGGATATTTTTTGCTGTTGTCATAATAATAGGTGCACACTTCGGTGGTAATGGTGAAGCCTGCTGGAACGGGAATGCCAATGCCAGACATTTCTGCGAGGTTGGCACCTTTGCCACCCAACAGGTTTTTCATGTCGACTTTGCCTTCGGCTTTGCCATCACCAAAGAAATACACATACTTTTTGCTACTGGTAAGCGTGGCTTTTTTTGCTTTTGCCATTTGATCCTCCTGAATGTCTCTCTAAGCAGAAACGATTAGCACAGTTCATTTTACAGACTGCCAAATATAATAGTAGGTAGGGTTTCGAGCAAGCGTTTTATAGTAAAAACAAAGGCGAGCGCAGCAAGCGCTCGCCTTTGTTTTATTAGATTTGCTTGTTTACGTTAGTGGCTTTGAGATGAATCGGGTAGTATGTGTTTTTTCTTTTTTTGAAAGATGGCACCCGAGCTGGATAATACGGCATCTTGATTTTCATAGCCGAGTAAGATTTTTAATATGCTGCGGCGGCCCACAATAATGCGCAAATCGGCGGTGGAGCCATAGCGCAAAGGAATGGGTGTTTTTTTGACCGCCACTTCCAGCCCAAATGTTTTGACGCCCCCTTCGAGTATGGCATAGCCATAAATTTCGGTGACTTCGCCCTGGCCCAAAAAGCCTTCGCGGTCAGTAAAGAGATTGCTCAAAATTTCAACAGGGTGCCCCACCTTCACTTTCCATGCGTTGGTCTCAGGCACCACAGCACCAATAACCGTGCCTTCTTCAAGCCCTGCAACGATCAGCACAATGCCACCTTGGGTGGCTTGCATGCCGGGAAATAGATCTTGGCGTGCAACCACACCATCGACGGGTGATCGCAATGTGGCCAGTTCTAATGCTTCTTGGGTCGCCTCGAGGTGTTGTTGGGCTTTTTCAAGCGCGGCTTCTGTTTGTTGAACAGCAGCTTCGGCATTTTGTACTTCTGCTACAGAAGGTCCGCGATTTACGAGATTGAGGCTTTCTACGGCCACCTGCAAATTGGCATGAGACAAGTCATAGCTGGTTTGGGCCCGCTCGAAGTCTTCTTGGCTCCAAAGCCGCTCCCCTTTAAAAAGTTGTGTGGCGCGTTTGAGTTCTTGGCCGCGTGCCGTTAAACCAATGCGCGCTTGTTCCACACGCGCTGCTGCAATTTTTCGTTCTTCAAGTGGGTTTTCTTTTAAAAGGGCCAATTGTGCCCGCGCTGCGGCGAGGTTGGCGTGTTCGCGTTTGACTTCTTTTTCGGCTGCTGCAACGGCCGCACGCAGATCGCCCTCGTAGAGTTGGGCAACGGGTTGATTTGCCCGAACTGTATCACCGGGTTCGGCGTAAATGCGGTGGACCACGCGGCTCATGGGGGAATCGATATATATTTTTTGGCCCGGCTCAACAATGCCTTGCGCAATAATTATGTCGTCGATCTCGATGAAGGCAAGGGCTCCTATAATGAGGCCAAGAACCCCAAAAACCCAAAGTAGCCATTTGATGATTTTGCCTCTTTGGCGTTTGCGCATCATAAGTTGTAACGTCCTTTTGCTTGACAGAAAAAGCGAGAGTTTCTATATTGGGTGCTCTGCGTTATTTGAACGTAGCTGCCTGTATGGGCCCGTAGCTCAGCGGTAGAGCAGCGCCCTTTTAAGGCGTTGGTCGAAGGTTCAAATCCTTCCGGGCTCATTTTTTATAAGTCCAAGAGTTACAACATAAAATAATGGCCCTGTGTCCAAATGGATACGGGGCTTTTGTTTTGATATTTGGCATTTATTGATCCATCAAAATAGGGCGTAGAATATGAATGAATTTATAACAGTCTTTTTATAAGGTCAAGGTAATTATAAACTTTGTTTATAATTTTTTCTGTGGTGTATGGCTGGGTTGACAGAGGCCGATTGCTTGTATATATTGTGAATCAAGTAACTCAAGAATTAAGGTGTTCAATTTTGAAAGAGGATGCTTGCTGTGGCTTTAAACCGTGCAGAATTAACGCGTCAATCAGAGGCATTTGAAAATGCGCCCTTAGAAGAAATTTTGCAATGGGCTTGGGATGCACTGGGCCCACGTGTTGCCTTTGGCACTGCATTTGGCGCAAGTGGCATGGTCTTATTGGATATCATGCAAAAACATGTGCCGCAGATCCCGGTTTTCACGATAGATACAAATTTTCTGTTTCAAGAAACATTAGACTTGAAAACCCGTGTGGAAATGCAGTATGGCATAGAGATTGAAGCCATTTTGCCGCGCTTGACCATTGAAGAACAAGACCGTGATTATGGCACCGAGCTTTATCGTGCAGATTCTAATCGTTGCTGTTGGATTCGCAAGGTAGAGCCTTTGCAACGCAAGTTGGCCCAGTTGGATGGGTGGATCAACAGCCGTCGCCGCGATCAGGGCAGTACGCGCACAGACATCCCCATTTTAGAATATTATGAGACAGAGAGTCGGGCTTTGCTCAAATTGAACCCCATGGCCAACTGGACACTTAAGAAAACGTGGGATTATATTCTGGAGCACAATGTGCCTTATAATCCATTGATGGATCAAGGGTACCCCAGTGTGGGGTGCTGGCCGTGTACCAAAAAGGTTGGAGCTGGCGAAGATGAACGGGCCGGTCGTTGGGAAGGGCAAGCCAAAACAGAATGTGGCATTCATACATTTTTACAACCGATTGAACCCGCTGATGAGGTTGCTGTTGAGGTAGAATAAACGCTGAGCATAAGATTCTTGATTTTATTGCTCAAGAATCTTATTTTCTACTTGTTCGTGATCGACCCCCAAGGTCACTTTGGTGTCTCCTTGGGGGATTTGTTTTTATTTGGATGCTTTATGAAACCAGTTTCTCAAACGCAGACAATTCGCAAATCGATTTTAGATGAGATTGGCAAAACGCCCATTTTGCGCATTCGCAAGCTAACCGACCATCTCAAGCCGGGTGTTGAGGTGTGGGCAAAATTAGAAATGTTTAATCCGGGTGGATCTGTAAAAGATCGCCCTGCCTTGCAGATGATTTTGGATGCAGAAGCATCGGGTGAACTCACACCAGGGAAAGTCATCCTCGATTCAACATCGGGCAATACGGGCATTGCCTATGCGATGATAGGCGCTGTGAAGGGATATCAGGTCGAGTTGGTGATGCCTTCAAGTGTGAGTATTGAACGGCGATATGTGATCGAGTCTTATGGGGCCAAACTTATTTTAAGTGATCCCTTAGAAGGTTCAGATGGGGCCATTCTGATGTCCCGAGATATTTTTGCAGCAGATCCAGGGCGCTATTTTAAACCCGATCAGTATAACAATCCTTCAAACCCTCGGGCGCATTATTTACACACTGCGCCTGAAATTTGGGAACAAACACAAGGGCGGGTGACGCATTTTGTAGCCACATTGGGCACCAGCGGAACCCTTATGGGGACAGGCAAACGTTTGAAGGAGTTGAACCCCGATGTGCAAGTGGTGGCCATTGAACCGCCAGAGTTTCATGGTATTGAAGGGTTAAAGAATATGGATGTCTCAATTATCCCAGGTATTTACGACACTTCCGTGTGGGATCAGAAGGTGCAGGTTGAGACGGAGGAAGCTTATGATGCGGCACGCAGTTTAACGCATCGGTTGGGTTTGTTGGTGGGCCAATCGTGCGGTGCGGCTATGGTTGGGGCATTGAAGGTGGCAGAGACATTGGACGAAGGTGTTGTGGTCACTTTGTTTGCTGATAGCGGTGAAAAATATATGAGCACGCCACTTTGGCGATTAGATGAACGGGGTGAGCATGTTTGATGATCGGGTATGGAATGAGATGTTTGCACATGCCAAAGAAGATTATTCGGCGGAGTGTTGTGGGATGATTACAGCAGATGCCAATGGAAAATTAACGGTGCATCGTTGTGAGAATATTCAAGACAAACTCCATGCTGCAGACCCCGAAACACATCCACGAACTTCTCAATTGGCCTATCGTATGAATGACTTGCAAGTGATGCGCATCCAGCAAGCGGCTGAAAATGAGGGGGGACGAATGGTGGCCATTTATCATTCGCATATTGATGTGGATGCCTATTTTTCCCAAGAAGACCAAAACGCGGCCATGTTTGATGGCGAACCCTTATTTCCGGGCATTGTTTATCCTGTGATTCCCGTAAAAGACGGTGAGGTGGATCGCGAGGGGCGCAAAGTTTTCCAATGGCATGATGAGACTTCTACATTTGAGCAAGTCACTTAAACAGGATGCGTTTTTCTGGACAGTTTTGATCTGATTGTGGTTGGCTGTGGCCCAGCCGGGGCAACGGCCGCACGTGTGGCAGCTGAGCGAGGTTTGTCGGTGATGATGATTGACCGACGGCGTTCTATTGGCACGCCTCCCCGCTGTGCAGGATATGTGCCGTTGTGGGTGCGTAACCGAACAGATGTGGATGACAGTGCTATTATTCAGAATGTAGATGGTTTTCGGGTGATAGACGGCCGTGGGAGCGTGCGTGAGATTGTTGCGCCGGGTTGTATTTTGGACCGTACGCGATTTGATAAAAATTTGGCGATTCACGCATTGGAGGCGGGTGCAGATTTGGCCCAAGCGTTGGTTTTGCGGCGTGATGGCACAGGTGTTGTGGGGCGGCGCAATGGGTTAGAAGCTGCGTTTGGGGCACAATGTTTATTGGGAGCCGATGGGCCTTCTTCCGTGATTGGGCGTTCGATTGGTTTGACGAATCGACGTTTTTATGCTTCTTTACAATATGAAGTGGGCATTAGGCATCCAGAAGATTGGTTGGCCTACCACCTAACAGAAGATTTGCCAGGTATTGCGTGGTTTGTGCCTTGTGGCAAGACGGCACGCATAGGTGTGGGGCTTCGGCGTTCACATGCACGGCATTTGAAACATTGGCTCAATCATTTTATGACCCGTTTGGTTGCCGATGGCCAGATTTATGAGGGCATATTGGGCGCAACAGGCGGGTTGCTGCCTGTGAATGGGCCACTGGAAAGAATGCAGGCAGATGGGGTGCTGTTGGCGGGGGATGCGGGAGGGTTGTCTGAACCATTTTGTGGCGGGGGTGTTGCACTGGCCATTATGAGCGGTGAATATGCCGGCGCATTAATCTCTAAAGCACACGACGCCAAACGCCTGGATGTTCTGACCGAATTTGATGATGTGGTGCGATCTCATTTGCCTCACTTACCCTCTTTTGGTTTAGACTTTCCCCCTGAACGGATGATTGATCGATTGGTGTGTATGGCCAAGTGGCAACCACCCGAAAAGTTGAGAATTGAAATATAGGCTTGAGTATCTTTTTATTTTAGAGGAGGTTTAAGATGGCTGTTACTGTTCGTATTCCGACACCCTTGCGCAAGTTTACCAATGACCAGGCAGAAGTTGCTGTTGAGGGTAGCACGGTGGGAGAAGTTATTGATACGTTGGAGGCGCAACACGGTGGTATTAAAGAAAAAATAGCGGACGAGTCGGGTGCCATCCGTCGTTTTGTGAATATTTATGTTAATGAAGAAGACATTCGCTTTCTCGATGGGCCCAGCACTGTATTGAAAGATGGTGATCAGGTCACAATTGTACCTGCGATTGCAGGTGGATGTTAATAGGCAGATAGCAGAAAGACGAGAGAGGTTTATCGCATGCATATTTCTGCCAAAGGCAATTATGGGTTGCGAGCTGTTTTAGATCTGGCGTTGCATTATGGACAAGGGTCTATTTTAAGCGCTGATATTGCAGCACGTCAACAGATCCCTGAAGCCTATCTGGTGCAGTTGCTCAATTTGCTGGGCAAAGCAGGGTTGATACGAAGTATGCGTGGTCCAAAGGGTGGACACCA
Organism: Candidatus Latescibacterota bacterium; assembly: GCA_047619225.1. Taxonomy (GTDB): domain Bacteria; phylum Latescibacterota; class UBA2968; order UBA2968; family UBA2968; genus JABIFK01. The sequence continues at coordinate 21,458 of JBLHJX010000017.1, read as the reverse complement.
ACTTTTGAAACGGCCAGAGGAGGTGTGTGTGGGGGAAGTGTTGGCGGCCTTGGAAGGCCCTGTTGATTTATTGGGCAAAGGTGATTTGCGTACGCAAGAAGGTGCCGAGGTAGATGTGTTACGTGATATTTGGCTGGCGGTTGAAAACGCCATTAACGATGTCTTGTCTGCTGTGACTTTTGCTGATTTGTGCAAAAAGCAACGGAAGCAACAGGCAAATTTTGTGTTCCGGATTTGATATGGATAATTTGAGAACGGGCAATACGATATTGGACCTTGTTGGCGCCACCCCCATGGTACGGTTGAATCGCGTCGGGCATTTGGGAGGTGCCCAAATTTGGGCCAAGTTAGAATTTTTCAATCCAGCAGGAAGCGTGAAAGATCGCACGGCTTTGGCCATGATCGAACTTGCTGAAAGCCAAGGGCTTTTAAAACCGGGTATGACCATTATCGAATCTACCAGTGGCAATACGGGCATTGGCCTTGCAATGGTGGCTGCTGTGAAGGGGTATCGTTTGGTGATTACGATGCCAGAAGGTGTGAGTGACGAACGAACGAAATTGCTCAAGGCTTTTGGTGCAGAGGTGGTTTTGACATCTGCCTATGAGGGGATGCGCGGTACGATTGAAAAAGCACAAAGTTTGAAAGATGAATACGGTGCTTGTTTTATGCCCAAGCAGTTTGAAAACCCAGCAAATCCTGAGATTCATCGGCAGACCACAGCAAAAGAGATTATAAAGCAGATGGAGGGGATACCAGATGCATTTGTCGCTGGGGTAGGAACTGGCGGCACCATAACGGGCGTGGGTGAGGTGCTTAAAGAGGCACGCGCAGATGTTATGGTAGTGGGTGTTGAACCACAAGATTCGGCGGTTTTATCTGGTGGTCCCCCGGGTCCCACCGAAATTGATGGGCTGGGTGCAGGTATGATTCCACCCATTTTAAATCGAGAGATTTTGGACCGAGTAATTACAGTGTCTAATGGGGAGGCGAGACAGATGGCGAGGCGATTGGCCAAAGAAGAAGGTGTTTTGGCTGGGATATCGTCGGGGGCAAATGTGCATGCGGCTGCGGAAGTGGCTAAAGAAATGAACCCCGATCAGCGGGTTGTGACCATATTGTGTGATACGGGCGAACGGTATTTGGGTACATTCTTATTTGGATAGATGACATAAAAAAAACCCGGTGTGCAACACCGGGTTTTTTTTATGCTTCAAGAGCCGCTACGTGGCGTGTGAGTCTTGATTTGTATCGTGAGGCAGCGTTGATGTGGATAACGCCCTTTTTAACCGTTTTGTCGATGACAGATTGTGCAGAGCTTAGAAGGGCTTCTGCTTCTGCTTTTGATGGTGCTGTCGTTACCTTTTTCAAGGTGCTTCGCAACAGGGTACGCACACCTTTGTTGCGCACTCGCGCTTTTTCAGACTGACGTAATCGTTTTTTAGAAGAAGCTAATTTTGGCAAACTGTTCACCCCCTTACAAGCTTTTGGGTATTGTCTAAGTTGGACTGAGAACCTATAATTTAACCATCTACAGAGGTTTGCACAACAAATTTCTTATAAATGTCTTTGTTGAAAAGATTTCACCAAAGTTTTTTTAGAATACGCCGATACATAAGAATAAGTGTGCTAATGATAGGTACCTTTTGGATTGTGAGGTAAATGATGGGCTTTTGGGTGATTCCCTTTATTGGCGTGGCGTTGGTGGTATTGGGCATTTTGTCGATGGTGGTGGTGGAGTATCAGGACCAGAAAGCCAGGCGATTTGAAGGTTTTCGCCAACTAAGATAACCAATAGTCTGTTATTTAATGATTTATTGAAGCGGATGTGCTTAGGCACATCCGCTTTTATTTTTGCATACGCCGAATGAAATCTTCACAAGCAATCATACGATTCTGGGCAAATTGGGTGAATTTTGTATCTCCTTGCCAATTGTCGATAAAAATGTGGTAAGCGTGATTGGCATCGACATATCTACCCAAGTCAAAATACAAATTGGCCAAATTGAAACGCGTTTGGTGATGTTGGGGGTCGTTTTTAAGTGCCCACTGATAAGCCCGAAGCGCATCAGCGGGGAGCTTGTTGGCTTCAAGGGCCATGCCCAGACCCCATAAGATATGTGCCTGATTGGGTTCAAGGCGTGCGGCCATCCCTGCGTGGTGAAGTGCGCTTTCAGGGTCTTTCATTTTGAGATAGAGATCGGCAATATTAAAATGGGCTTGTACTTGGGTAGAGTCGGTTTTGAGAGCTGTTTGATAGGCAACCAAAGCACTGTCGAGTTGGCCACGCGTTTTATAAAAATTCGCCATATTGTTGTTGGCACCTGAGTTGGATGGCTGAATTCTTAGAATTTGTCGGTATTCTTGCTCTGCTGCTGCTAAATTGCCCATACTCTTGTATAATGCCCCGATATTGGTGCGAATTTTAAGGCCGTCGGAGTTTGTTTCACCTGGAAAATATTTTAAAGCTTCGTGGTAGTGCATCAGTGACTCTTTGAACTTTTCGGTGCGTTTGTAAATGATGCCCAATCCATTGTGGGCATGCCAGTTATAGGGTGCAAGATTGAGGGCATTCTTATACGCTTTTTCGCTTTCATCATAGCGTTGGTCTCGTTCTGTACTTCTTCCTGCGATCACCCATAAGTGAGGGCGGAATGCACCATAGGATAGACCCGCGTAGGCTTCTGTGCCTACAGTGGCCCAATCATTGTTATCTTCAGCGATAAGCGCGTTGACGTAGTGTTGGTCAAAACGGATTTGTTTGTAGCATAAAACTGTTGCCATTGCGGCTTGAAGAAAGATGAGAAGGGGAATGAAATACGCCAGGCGGTTGGCAAGCGGGCGGGCAGTTTTTTGGGTGAAAATCAGACCACCTAAAGTATACATTAACATCATTGCTTGCGGATGTTCTTTGGGAAAGCTGAAGAAGCTATGACCGAGTATGGCCAGTAGGCTTATTGCAAAGCAAGCAGATGTGATAAGGTGTATTTTGTTCTGGGCTTGACGGTATAAACGATGAAAGAGACAAAAGAGGAACCCAAGATAGCAAAATAGGCCAATAATACCATATTCAGCAGCGATCCAGAGATAATCATTATGGGGACGAACAGGTGAGGAATTGTATCGGATCATTGCCCCTTGATCATAGGGGGGATAGATACGTTTCCAGCTGCCTGGCCCGACACCCAAGAGCGGATAATCCCATATGAGCGAGAGCGTATTTTGCCACATTTGAAACCGCCCACGATCTCCGCCCGCTTGAAAGGGAGATGCCAACGTGGTGTAGATGTCCATTTTTTTATCATCAAAGCGTTGCAGACCAGTGTCGGAAAAATTGGGTGCGAGGGGTGCAAGGCAAATAATGATGAGGATACCAGCGAGTGTGATATAGGTTTTGAACTTGGGAATACCTGATGGGAATATAGATGCTAATTTACCTCGAAAGACAGGTAAGATGAAAAGCAAGGCGGTTATGATCAAGATGGCAACGCCCAAACCAGCCCAGGCCCCTCGTGTGCGTGTGTAAATGAGATAAACAATCATAAACACGGTTGCAATGGCCGCTATACTTGATAGATACTTGGATTTTGTTTGGGAAAAGAGCAGGAAACCCAAAGGTATGACACCTATGAGATACATCGCTGCAAAGTTGCGATAACCAAATGTTGCGCTGGGCTGTCCTGTGCTGGGGATATGCGTAAAGGCTATGTTGTGATATTGCAGAATACCGATGGTTGAAACGATTAACCCCGTTATGAGACATGTCCAGAGGATATAGGGGAGATCTTCCTGAGTGATGCTGTTGGCAACGAGAAAAAAAAGGTTAATCAGAGCAATGAGGTAGGCAATTTCTACGAGGCTGTCGAGTGGGTCTGTGGTGCGTGTGAGGGTGAATAAGACCAGTCCCGCAAAAGTAAAAAGAAATAAGACGGGTGCGCCGGTTGATCGGAGCACCTGTTTTTGTTTTATGATGCGCAACCACCACCCCAAAGCAGCCAAAGATAGCGTTGCAAAAAATACGAAGCGTTTGGGCAGGAGCGTGAATGCAAAAATATCATGAAGATAAATGAGGGGTACGCATCCCAACATCAGGCAGAGGGCTATTCGTAAAAGATCGGGTCTTCTCATAGATTATTGGAGGGTTTGAAGTTCTTGAAGACGTTTCTGTGCTTGTTGAAGTGCCCGTGTATCACCTGGCCAGTATGTGATGAAAATGGTATAACAAGCACGTGCTATAGGTGTTTTTTGATGTTTATGGTATAGGGTTTCTATCCATACAAAATGTTTGATGGCCTGTGTATCGTAGGCAAATGCACGTTGAAGCATTTGTTCTGCTTGTGGGATCTGCTCATTAAAAAGATAAGCATGGGCAAGATGATAATAAAGGTCTAATGATGGGCCTTCCATTTGCATAACCTGATGATAAGCCGCTATGGCGCTATCGGGTTGTCCTGATTGAAGGAACAAACCTGCCAAATTGTAATATATATCTGGGCTGTTGACAATGGCTAATGCCTCACGATATCGGGTTTTGGCTGTGTTTGTTTCATTGAGATTTTGTGCGGCAATGGCCAAACCGTTGAGAATTTGAACATCATAAGGGCGTTTGGCAACGGCTTTTTGATAGTGTATTTTTGCCGCATGAAATTGACCCAGTGCATTGAGCGCATAGCCGTGTAGATGAAGCCCCTCAACGTGAAATACGCCGTGAGCAAGGGCATTTTGGGTTTCTGTAGCAACGTGTGCCCAGTTGGATGTTTGTTCGGCTTTTACCGCACGGTACATGTGTGTTTCAAACTGAAGCAATCGCGAGGTTAGAATCAATTGCGCTATCATGATGACGGTGAGCATCCATGTAAGCGTCGTGGTTGTGATGTTGTGAGAATGTCTTTTGTCGGGTTGTTGTAAAGCTGCAAAAAGGCCCGGCACAAGCCAAAAAAAGAGGGTGGGGGTGGCACGTTCAAATGGAAATGAAAAGATGCTATGGATGGTAATCGCGATAAAACTGGTCAGTCCGGCGGCAGCAATCCAACGTGTGTGATGACAGGGTGTTTGAATCAGGTGACACCCTGTTTTGACAACAGCGATCCAGAACCATAGAAAACACATGAAGCCGATCAGGCCAATTTCTGAAAGGATGGCAAGGAATGTGTTGTGTGGACGCTCGGGTGCGACTTGAAATGTGACCAATTCACCCCGATCATAATAAGGATAGTAAACAGACCAATTGCCCAATCCTACACCAAGCATAGGATGTTCTACAATTATGGGCAGTGTGTTGCGCCAAGTGGTAAGGCGGCCCCGGTCACCTCCGGTTTGGAGTATAGATCCGATGGCATCTGTGACGGTGGTTTTTTTTTCGTCAATGCTTTGTGGGCCTTGTTTTGTAAGATTGGAGGGCAATAAAGCAAGCCCAAAAAATAAAACCGCGATGCCGATGATGTGCCGTTTTGATTTATCGAATGATTGTTTTACCTCTTCTTTTGTAAGCCAATACCATAAAGTGGCAACGAGTAGGATTGCAATTGTAATGCCCAACCACGCACCTCTTGTGCGGGTATAGAGAATGCTAACACTGATAAGAGAGATGGCTGTGGCATTGATCAGGGCGGTGTGACGCGTTTTGGTCAAAACAAACAGTGCAACTGCAAATGGTAAGACTTGAATCAGGTACATGGCCGCCAGGTTGCGATATCCAAGTGTGGCGCTTGGCAACCCTGCCGATGGGATGTTTATTGGGCGAAAACCGAGATAGTCACAGGTTATTAAGAGTGCAACAAAAATGCCTGTCCAGGTACTGGCCGTTAATATCTGAGGAATATTATTTGGGGTAAGATGGTTGGCCAGGATGAGAAAGAAGATGAACCCTGTGAGGTATTTGGTGCCTTCGAGAATCGCGACTTCCGTATGGGTGGCCCATAACGTTGACAAAAATGCAACCAACACAAAGGCAAGAGCCGGAAAAGACAACGCAGGAATATGAATAGGCTTTTTGGGGGCCAATAGCCAAAAAAACAGTATGAATGCAAGTAAGGTTTGAAACACGAACAGCTTTGGGCCAAGCGTATAATCGCGTAATGTAGGCCAATAGACCAATGGGATTAAAACCACAATGCTGGCAATGAGCAAAGTGATCACTTTGTGGGTTTGATGTGTTGTGAAAATCTGCATAAATTTAGGGTTTGAGACGTGTGATTTTTCGGCGCGCAATTTCTATATAACGCGCATCGCCTGTCCAGTTTTTGATAAAGCGTTGATACGCTGTGATCGCTTGCACGGTGTCTTTTTTTGTTGTGTAGATGTCGCCTAAGTTATGGTAGACACGCGTATATTGAGGGTTTAACGCGAGTGCTTTTTTATAAGCGTTTTCAGCATTAGAGAGATCATTTTGGGAAGCGTATATGCTGCCCAGATTATTGTAGATGCGTGCATCTTTGGGCGCTAAGGCTTGGGCTTCCAAATAGGCACTTTGTGCGTCCATTATATGGTTTTGCTGTTGCTGTTCAGTGCCCCAGTTTAACAATGCGTCGGCCAAATCTTGGATTGCTATTGGAGAATGCGGGTACAGAGCCCGTTCAATTCGGAAATGTTGCAGTGCGGGTGCATAGGCTTTTTGGTCTTGATAGACACGCCCCAGTGTGGCATGGCCCTCGTTTGGATGATAGGTGTGCAAGGTGTGAAATGTGCTTATGGCTTGATCCATTTCATGTAATTGATGGTGCGCAACCCCTTTTAATAATAAGATGCGGTAATTGAGCATCCCCCACTCCAATGCTGCTTGTGTGTGTGCTTTTAACGATTCCCAATCTTGCTTTCGCCATGCCTGCTGAGCTTTGAGGTAGTCTTTGTCAAAGTTTAGATGGCTATACGTTAATGTGAGACCGCATAAGAGCAATGGGAGAGACGCTAGAAAAATTGCACGAGAGCGAATCGGCTTTGGTGGCATAAGGTCAGACCTTCCCAAAGCACCAATGCTACCAACGCCTAACCAAAAAAGAAACATGACCGCAGGGCGTTCGCGAGGAAAACTAAAGAAACTATGTCCCGCCAATGCCACAAGGCCGATTGTTATGCCAAACATCCACAGTGTTTCAACTTTGGTTGGATGGCGTTTTATTTGCTGCCAGAGTGTTTGGCCGAGTGTGCTTAGAAACCAAATATAAAGTATCAAACCGATGATACCGGTTTCTGATAAAATCCAAATAAAATCATTGTGTGGGCGTTGCGGGGCTGCGTTGTGGGTGATCCAGTCGCCTTGGTCATATTTGGGGTAGATGTATTGCCAACTGCCCAAACCAACACCCATCAACCAATGGTCGCGTACCATTTCGAGTGTGTGTTGCCATACAATGAGGCGTCCACGGGCATCTGACGGTGAAAACGCTGTGGTGAGGGTTGTTATGGCATCGGTCTTACGCTCATCAAACGTAAATTTACCCGCTTGTTGCATGTGTGCGGGAATAAATGCAGCCCAAATAATGAGACTTATGGTTGGAATGAGGAAATACCATTGAATAGATTTTGGAACTTGGAATTGGGGGCGTGCTTTTAAATAAATCATCGTGGCTAAAATGAAGGCTGCTGCAAGGCCAAGCCAAGCACCACGTGTGCGTGTATAAATCAAAAACAGTATGAGGCACACTGTGGTACTTGCCCAAAACAAGCGAAATACCATTTTCTTTTCAGATAAATAAAAAGCAATTGCACAAGGTATGAGAAGCACCACATAGCTGGCTGCAAAATTTCGGTACCCGAAGGTGGCACTGGGATTTCCGACTGTGGGCACCGTGTTAAACGCCCATCCGAAATATTGTGAGATGCCAATGAGCGATACCAGTAGGCCTGCAATGCCAGCACATAGGTAAAGGGTGCGAAATGATTGGGTGGACGTGATCGTCAAAACGATACAGGCGATTCCCACAAATGTTATGAGGCGATTGATTTGAATAAGCGCTTCAATTGGGTTTGTCGCCCAAAAAGCAGAAAGAACCGTCCAGATGAGCCAGGCGGCCAGTGACAGGCCTATCGTTTTGGGGATATGAACGGAGGTTTTAAGAATGGCACCAACAACAAAACAGATGAGCAGGCCAGATTGGATAATCAGGAGGCGAGGATGTAGGGTGAAGTCAAATGTTGTGGGCAGGTAGATGAATGGTGTGACAAGTGCGAGTAGGCCCAATACTGCGATATTGAAACGGGCCATCATGGTGTTATGGTTCCTTGGTTTTTTTGGATTTTTTGGAGTTGCTTTTGAGCTTCTTGAGTGTATTTTGAGTCGCCATTCCAGCGTTTTATAAAATGGGTGAACGCCACGCGAGCTTGGATAAATGCTTTGGGGTCTTTGGATGCTTGTTTTAGAAAAGCTTCGCCAAGGTCATATAATAAGGAGACATCGTTTGGTTGGGATTTCAACAGGTTTCGATAGATGCTGATGGCCTCGATTGTACTGTCGGCGGCAACAAGTGTGAGAGCGAGGTTTCGCTGAATATCGGGGTCGCTACCGGGTCCCGCATTGCGGTAGGCTGCAATGGCTTGCGGGTAAAACCCGCGTTCTTGATAAACGTTTCCCAAGTCATTGTAGACTTGTTGGTAGAATGGATAAATATCAAGGGCTGCTTGATATTGTTTTTCGGCTTGATCAAACTTTCTTTGCAATGCATATGCTGTACCCAGTGCTTTTAATAGTTGGGGTGAATTGGGGTGATATTGCAATCCCGTTTGATATGCATTTTGGGCTTGAGAGAATAAACCTGTGGCGCGATAAGCATTGCCTTGTAGCAAGTATATTTGAGAATTAAAAGCACAGTATTTTAATGCCGTGCTTGATGCATTCAGTAGGCCAGTGGTGTTGCCACCTTTGTAAAATTCGAAAGCTTTTAGGTAATGGTGATCGAACTTGATTTGGTAATAGGTCAAAGCGATTGAACCTAACAAAAACATGGGCACCAGATATGCCATGGGTTGAGAATAAGGTGCGTTGGTTTTTGGGAGAGGGGACGAAAGGGTGGAAATATGTGCGAGAATGCCTAAGCCAAACCAAAACAACCAAGAAGTTTCGATGCGTTCCTGTGGAAAGCTGACTTGTCCGTGTCCTAACACGGCCAGCAAAGATACTGCAATCGCAAGTGTGTAAAGATTGTGTTCGGGGTTTTTGGTGTTGCGCAAAACGAGAATGATCACACGGGCAATGGTTGTTAAAACCCAAATATAAATGATGAGTGTAAGGATGCCTGTTTCAGATGCAATTTCGAGCCAATCGTTGTGGGGACGTTCTGGCGCAGAATCGGCTCTGAGCATATCCCCTTTGTCGTAACGCGGATAAATGTATTGCCAGTTACCAACACCAACGCCCAAAATGGGGTGATCTTGAATCATTTCGAGGGTATGTTGCCACATCAAACGACGCCCGCGATCTGCTTGAGGTGTTGCGACAAAATTGAGGGCATCCATAAGGCCCACTTTTTTTTCGTCAATGGCGCGTGAATGCTGTGAGGCAATTTGAGGTGGTAAAGCAGCAAGAATGAACATGAGGATAACAGCGAATCCTGAAATGGCTTTGTTTGTGTTGTGTTTCCAGGCTTTGGATGAAAATCCAAAAGGTGTCTTCCAGCGTAGGTGGGCGACAAGTGCAAGGAGTATGACGAGCAATACGGCACAAGTAAATCCAACCCAAGCGCCTCGCGTGCGGGTGTAAATGAGAAAGACAGACATCAGGGTAGTTGCAAAAGCACCGAGTAGTATGTCGGTGCTTTTTTGTGCTCTGACCCATAATAGAATCGTAAGCGGTAAACTCATGATGAGATAGGCAGCCGCAAAGTTGCGGTAAGCGAAGGTTGCACTTGGACGACCGTTTGATGTTGGAAACCAATTGGCATTTATACCACGCGCTTCGAGGATGCCAAGGATGGATACAAGGATACCCACAATGGCGCACAACCGAAAAAAAGTGGGCAATGCCTGTAAGGGAAAGAGATGATACGTGAGCATGAACAAACAGATGAAGGTTACTTGATGGGTGATTTCAACCACGGCAGCCAAGGTATTGGGTGCTTGTATTGCAGAGAGAATGACAAAAATGAGATAGCAGAAAAGGGGGAGGTAGAAAGGGCTCTTTTTGAAGCTTATTTGTTTGCTGTGAATATCGGCGAGCCAAAGGAGAGATATCAAGAAGAGCCCCAACAGAAGCACCATGCGTTTGGGCAAGAGGGCATATTGATACACATCTGTGTGCAGGATTAAAGGGATAATGACACACAGGGTAAGGAAAACATATTTTCCGATGTGTTGTGATATGGGAAGACTTTTTTTGTTGGGCATTAGGGTTGTCCTAAAGTCTTTTGTAACGTTTGGAGATGGTCTTGTATTGTTTGATGGTAGGTTGTATCGCCTTGCCAATGTTTCAGCAACGATTGATAGGCTACGATGGCTTTTGGGATTTGGCCAATTTGCTCGTAACTGTATGCCAGATTGTTGTGTGCTTGCACATTTTGCGGGCGCAATGCAATGGCTTTTTGAAAGATAGGTATGGCTTTGGCGAATTGTTCTTGTTGTAGATATGCCGCACCTAAATTGGTATAGGCTTGATCTGATTGGGGATTGTGTTGCAAGATAAATTCGTAAGCCGTTATGGCGTGGTCAAATTGCTTGGTGGCCATATAAACATTGCCCAAATTTAAACGCGCTTGTTCATATGATGGCCGAATTTGGAGGGCACGTTGAAAGGCCGGGATGGCCTGATTGAAGTTTCCTCGAGCTGCATAGACACCACCTAAATTGTGGTGGGTGTGTGCGTAATTTGGATGTATTGCAAGTGCGTGTTGATAGGCTGCGACCGAAGCATCCAATTTGCCTGTTTTTTGGAGGTATTGTGCCTTTAGAAAATGTGCTCTATGGTCAAAGGAACCCGCTTCGAGTGCTTGGCTGATGGCCTGTTGTGCTTGAGACAACTGTCCTTGTTTTTCATATGCTCTTGCAAGGTTATAGTTTTGGTCAAAAGTAATGTTGCGTTGGTTCAAGTAAAATGCATAGATGCAGATAACAAGACCCAATATAGGTATAGAGCGCTTTGGTTTTGTTGGTGCTGTGGTTTCTAAACCGTTGAGTTGCGCCAAAAAGAACCAAAAAAGCAATGCCGATGTAGGTTGTTCTTTGGGAAAGCTGAATAGGCTGTAGATGAATAAGGCAGTGAGGCCAAACAAGCCAATCAGTGCCAATCTCTGAAGTTGCCCATCTTTCTGGTGTAGATTTTGCCACGCGATTTTGACGGCACGTAATAGAAGATATAGGTAAATGCCAAGGCCTATAAGACCGAGCTCAGATGCAATCCAGAGCGGATCATTATGTGGGCGCACAGGTTCGGAATTGAAGGTGATTTTGCTGCCTTGGTCGTAGGGCGGATACTGGTACTCCCAATTATCGAGGCCCACACCCAAAATGGGATGATCCATAATCATTTGTAAGGTATGTCGCCACATATCGAAACGACCCCGGTCGCTTCCTGGCGTGAATACTGATTGTATGGCAGCGGTGGATGTGGATTTTTGTTCGTCAAATTGTTGAATAACTTCTTTTGATGTTTGGGCGGGTTGTAACATGCCTACAATGAGACATATTGTGCATACGATTGTGAATCCACGGATGATGGGTTCTGCCCACATCATTTGAATGTTTCGTTTCAGTTCATTTCGCAATGGGGAAACAACACAGAATAGGCAAACAAGCACGATGGATCCCAAAGCCAAGCTGAGCCATGCACCCCGTGTGCGGGTATAGAAAAGACAAAGGAGCATCGTTGTTAGTGACACGAGGGAGAATAGTTGTAGCGATTTGGTCTTTGCTTGAAAAAAAGAAAAGATACCAAGCGGTATTGCGCCAAGTAAATATGCAGCCAGTATGTTTCTAAAAATAAATGTGCTGCTTGGTAACCCAACAGAGAGGATATTTTCAAATCCCAAACCTAAATATTGGGCAATGCCAATAGTCGAAACGATAAATCCAGCCGTGGTGGCACATAGGTTTAGAATGTGCATGTAATTTTGGAGATTGCTTGCTATCAAAAATAGGATGAGCAGGGCGAGCAATTGCAAAACTTCAACCCAGCCTGAAAAGACATTGGATGCCCAGGTGAGCGACAAAAGGTTCCATAAAACATATAAAATTGCCAAACGTGTGAGCGTGTTTTGTGGCAGTCGAATATGGGTTTTGCTTACTGTGATCGCTAAGCATAAGAGTGCTGTTATAGCATATAGGACAAATCGTTTGGGCAACAGATCTGCCGATGTGCCAAGAAGACCAGGGTATGTTAATGGCAAGAGCAAGAGCAAACTGCCATACATCCAAGCTGCATATTTTGTTTGTGATGGTGTCATTGTTTTTTGAGGTTTGAAAGGCCGCGTTGGGCAGGTTCAAAGTTGGGTTGTATTTCGAGTGCTTTCAAATAATAGTTTTGCGCTTGCAATAGATTGTTGCGTGTGTGGTGTATTTGGCCTATGAAAAAATAGAGATGTGAATTTCTAAGCCCTAAATCTTCTGCTTGCTTGAATGCGTCAAATGCATCATCCCACCGTTTTTGATCGATGTAGGCCAACCCCATGTTGAAGTGTGCTTCGGTGAAATTGGGAAAGAGATATAATGCATTTTGAAAGGCCGAAATGGCCTTGCCAGGTTCTTTCAACCGCCTGTAAACAATGCCCAAATTATTGTAGGCATTGAGCGAATAGGGGTGTAGGGTAAGTGCTTTGGCATACGATTTTTGCGCGTTTTGGAAATCCCCTGTGCGGTAAAGTGCACGCCCGTGGGCAATACGGGTGTTGGCTCGCAGTGTTCCATATTGATAGGCCAAGTTGGCTTCTTTAATCACTGTTCCCCAGTTTTCTGACCGTTCTGCTGTGTGTACTTTGAGATGATGCACATCGTACTGAATGCGTTGAATGGTGATTTGTATAGACAGTATGAGTATGGGAATTGCAAACAAAAAAAGCCACTTCGAATAATCGGCTGTGTGTGGTATTTGATTGCTTAGAATGGGCATCGGTAAGAGGGCAAGCCCTCCGACGGCAAACCAAAAAAACAGAGTTGGCATAATTTGGGCGCGCGGAAAACTAAACAGACCTTCGATAAGGTAGGCCAGTATGATGGCCATGAGTGCCAGTGCTGTGTGGTAATGGCCACTGTGCTTTTTCAAAATCTGATAAAGGGCGCGCCCTGTAATTATTAAAACAAGGCAAAATGCAAGCAGGCCAATGATGCCCAGTTCGGCTGCGATCCATAAGAGGTCGTTGTGAGGGCGTTCGGGTGCCGCCTGAACGTTAATATGCTCACCTTGTGCGTAATGTGGGTACCAAAATTGCCAGTTGCCCAACCCCACGCCAAGGGGATGGGCACGTATCATTTTGAGTGTGTTCTTCCAGAGTTCCAATCGGCCACGGTGCCCTTGGTCGGTGACTATGGATGTTAGGGCTGTTACGGCATCAGACTTTTTTTCATCAAAACCTCTTTGTCGTGTGCCTTGGATATTTTCTGGCAAGAATGTGGATATGACAATTAGGCAACAGGTGCCTGCCAATACCGTCTTTCTAAATTGTGTTCCTTTGGTATTGGGCTGTGATATCAACTTGGAAATTACTAAAACGGCAATGCCCGATATCACAATGGCGACCCACGCACCTCGTGTACGGGTGGAAACAAGAAATGCACCTTGCACCGTGATAAGCAAAGCCCAGCAGATCACATGGTTTTTGGTTTTGGCGTTTAACAGACCGAGTGTGGCAAGTGGGAGCGTGCAGATGATATAAGCAGCAGCTGCGTTGCGATGATAGAATGTGGCACTGGGGTTGGCATTAGATGGGATTGATGAAAATGCAATGCCCAAATATTGCGATAAGCCTATGAGTGCGATGGGTAAACCCACCCAAGCCGCACCTTTTAATATGCGGTCAAGTTGCTCAATGTTTAGGGTTTTTACCACAAGCAGGGGAACAAAGATAAAACTGGCATGGTGTGCCAAATGAAGAACGGACTCAAGGGGGTTCTGGGCTTGGACAATTGACAGGGTGTTGAGGGAAAAGTAAAAGCCAAGTGCAAGTGTCAGCAACCATGGAGGAGAGGTGGATTGTTTAAGGCCAAAGAGATATAAGGGCAAGAGCAATATTTGAAGTACCAATAACTTAGGCAGTATGGCACCTTCGTAAACCTGGGAAGAGAAGGCAAATGGCGTTATTGAAAAGATCGCTATCCAAATGATCTCTTTAGAAGATATCTGAGGCGCTATCATCTCAAGGCCCAATCGCTGCTTTTAACTCATTTAATGTCAGCCGTACCGCATCAGCGGTTTGGGCATCACCATCCCAATATGCCAAGCATTTTTCGTAAGCACTTGCTGCGCGATAAATATCACCTTTGCCAAGGTACGCATTGCCAAGGTTGAGATAAATAATGGGGCTATCATCATGAACCTGAAGGGCTTTTTCAAAGATTTCAATGGCCTGTGGATATTGTTTTTGTTCGGTATAGATCAACCCTAAGTTATTGTATGCATTTGTAAGTGTATTGTCATATGAAATCGCTTTCTGATAGGCTTCGATGGCGTCACTCTTTTTCCCTTTTAGGAGAATGCCGTTGCCCAAATTATACCATCCCATGGCATTTTGAGGCCATATTTTGAGTGCTGTTTGATAGTGTCTGAGTGCCTCATCTATGTTTCCGCGCTGTTCGGCTTGTACGCCCAAACCACTATTGGCTTCACTGAGCCGCTGTTGTGCTTCAGAGACCCATTGGGGGTCTCCTTTCCAGTCTTGCATGAATTTTTCAAAAGCTGTAATGGCTTTTGTGTACTCGTATTGCTCAGTATATAGGTTCCCCAAATTAAAAAATGATTCGATGGCGGGTTCTTGTGCCGAAAGAGATTTGAGATAATAAGCCTGTGCGGAATCAATTTGGCCTTGTTTTTTGAATACACCGGCCAAGTTGTGATAGGCCTTGGCATAAGGGGTAATTGCGAGTGCTTTTCTATAAGCGACAATTGCGCTGTCTATTTCCCCCATCTTTTCGTAAGCAATGGCCATGTTGTAATGCGCTTTGTGATGATAGGGCAATAATTGGATTGAGTGGCGGTAGTTTTCAATGGCTGTTTGATGGTCACCCATCTCATCAAGAATGTGTCCCAAATTATTGTATGCGTTTGGAAAATTAGGGTGGTATTGGAGGCCTTTGCGGACACTGACTGCTGCTTCGGCATATTTTTTTTGATGTCTTAAACTTTGGCCATAGATGATAAAGACTTGATGATTGAATGGGCCCTGTTGGATGGCGTTGGCTGCTGCAAGCTCTGTATTTACGTGATCTTCTTGGTAATGTGCTCGGATGGCTTTGATATAATAATAGTCAAATGAGAGTTGTTTTGTTGTGATCCAAATGGCTCCCAATAAGATTACGGGGAGAATGAGGGCGAAACGTTTTGGAATAGCATGAGGCGATGGTGTGGTCGGGCGAAAACAAATGCCCATGATTGCCAGGGCCAACCAAAAATTCATGGTGGGTGCCAAGCGTTCGTAGGGGAAATTAAAAAAACCATCCCCAATCATGGCAAATAGAGAGATGCCACACATTAGGATAGTCCATTTATGTGGTGTATCTGTTTTCCACAGTTGAATAGCGTGATACATGAAGAGAGTGAGGATAGAGAGGTAGGATGCCAGACCTAAAATGCCGATCTCAGAACCGATCCAAAGCAAGTCGTTGTGTGGGCGACGTGGAGTGACATCGGTGCGGAGTTCGCCTTGGTCATACAGGGGATATGCAATTTCCCAATTTCCAAACCCCACACCTAGTATGGGGTTGTCCCGTATCATTGCAACTGTGCCCGCCCAGATAGTGGTTCTCCCCCTGCCTCCCCCTTTTGCGAATATGGATGTAACAGCCGACGAGATGTCGGCTTTTTTTTCGTCAAATCGTTGAACGTGATGCTCCTGCAGGTTTGCACGAAGAGGTCCAAATAAAGCAACAAAGCATAACGCCCCCAATGCATAGTAGAGCCCTGTGCGATTAAACTGCTTTTTAAAGTTCTGCCAGTGTATTTGTCTATGAGATATAAAAAATAGAACGAGCATCAAAACAGTTGATACAAAAAGCCCCAACCACGCGCCACGGGTGCGTGTATAGAGCAGATAAACAAACATGAATGCCGTTGTGACACTGGCGATTGCACGGTCGGTATTGTGCCGACTCAAAAAAAAGAGCAACCCTGCAAAAGGCAAGTTTGTGATAAGGTAATGTGCTGCGAGATTGCGAAACATAAATGTGCTGCTGGGGCGACCTGTGGATGGCAGAGTAATAGGAAGTAGCCCGTGGTATTCTAATATGCCTATAAGTGCCACAAGCCCGCCGGCTAAAGCGGCAACACGCAAAATGCGTGGTAAATCGGTCAGATGAAGGGTTGCAGATACTGCAATAAAAAAACAAAACAATGTGATATGTTGGGCTAATAAGTGGACGGATCGGAAGGGATTAACGGCCCAAAGGGCTGATGCGCTTAGCAAAAGAAAATAGACGAGTATGGGAAATAGAAAGGGTATTTGTAGACGGCTTGCGTCATTGCGTAACCAGGTTACGCATAGGATAAATGTGGCAATTTGAAAAAATAGGAGGCGAGGAGGTAAATCTGGGGCGTCGAGCTCTATGCCTGAGAGGAATGGTATAAGGGGAACAAAAGGAATGATGCCCAAGCAGCATTGAAGCACAAAACGCGTGGTTTGGGCTGTTTTTGCGTGGGGTTTCGTATCGAGAATGCCTTGGGGCATAGAATAAAGTCGGAAAATATTGCCGAGATAGAGGCAGGGACAAGGAATGGGGAAAACGTGTTTAGGCAGATTAGGCTTTGTTTTTCAACTGTTTATGAAAAATAAAATGCGTTTGGCACCAATTGGTATGCGTGTTGCTTAACAAGAGGGTGGCGTGGAGTCTCTCATAAATAAAATAGAGTAACACGTCGAAAATGTAAGCGGTTTCATGTGAAGGGTCAAGTAGAAAGACTTCGTCAGATTAAGTCATGCACGTCTATTTCTCGGAAATCGAACATAGGTGTTCACCGAGGGGAGTTTTAGGGATGAAAAAGATATTACAGATGATATGTTGTTTGGGCGCCGTATGGGTTTGCCTGTGTGGTGCAGGTACCGTTTGGGCACAGACCATTACGATCTTACCCCATCAGATTCCAAATGGTGTGACCGCACCCTCTCAATTTAAGCAGCGCATCGATATTACTCTGGGTTCTGATACGGGGTTAACGCGTTCTTTTACGATCACTTTGCCACCTGAGGTGACTTTGGTCTCAGGTACTGCAACAGCAACATCTGATAACAGCTCATTAAAGGCTTATTTTTCAGGATTGCCTGCAACCAATAAATTATCATTTGGATTGACTGGCACAACGACTGGACGAACGGTCAGTGTAGAATTTGATGTACGTACCCCTGTCACTTTTTCTGGCATTGCTAGTGGCGCAGCATCCGATACCGTTTATACGGTTGATTTTGCAGCACAATTTAGCAACAACTCAGATAAGACGCCTCGTGTGCAATTGCACCAAAATAAGCGTTTGCGTATTGTGCAATTTTCGCAACCCGATTCTTCACGTGGTGATACGACTGATGCGGGTGGGCGTTTTCATAAGTTGAAATTTAACAATATTTATAATGGCTCAGGTTTGCCCGATTTGGAACATACAGGCATTTCGGGTTTGAGTGTTTCTCAGGGATTTAGTGATGGGCAAACAGATGTGACGTATTCGTTTTATGTATCAAGTGATTCAACATTGGTTAAAAGGCAATCTCAGTCTTCTGCGGGTATGTTTGTGATTGGTGCAGATGATGTGCCTTTGGTTGGGCAGCGACAACGCCCGAGACAGATTCCGACAACATTTATTCGAGAAGATTTTACAACGACCTTTGCCGATTCGACCGAAGGGATGATTTCGCTGGCAAACACGGCGCATAACACGGTCTACTATATTTATGTGGCGTCAGATGAAACCAGTGACTGGTTTCTGGGGCGCAGTGGGCCTTTGTTGGTAAAACATCCACCCGAATTTGTGATTGCAGGTTGGGATTATGATGATTCAAGCGGTGATAATTATAACAGTACGGGTTTGATACAAGTACCATCAGAACTGATTGATGGGGGTGGGCAAAAAGACAATAACGATGTGACCGTTGACTCAGGTGGTTTTTTAAGTAAAGGTTCGGCTATTCCCCAAACGGGATTTCTCACCACGCCTATTACGTCGTTGGATTTGCTTTACCAGTTAGAAGATGTAGACAATTCGGGCCTTGTGACCATGGCCATCTGGCTGGTGCCAGATTCTTTGACATTGACAACGAGTGATTTGGTGCCCTTAAGCTCGATTGATTCGCTCAGAAGCTCTTATAAACTGTCAAAAAGCGATACGCTTACGGCAAACAGTCATATTTATACATTTCAGCCGTTAACTCGAAATGCGACAACAAATTTGATTTCATCGATTGTACCTGCTGGCAATTATCATGTTTATTTCGGTGCAAAAGACGATGCAAATGTGACGCTGTATAAAGTGCGCCAAGACCCGTTTGCCAACCCGTCTACGTTGGCAACATTGGCGGTTGGTCATTCACCAAGTATTGATATTGATACCAATCAATTTAATGATTTGGGCGGTGATGGTGATTTGGATGTCATCACCGGGATTGGCGTATCCCAAATGATATCGGATGTCGATGGTCAGAACCTGAGTACCGAACCCTCTACACGGTATGTGACCGTTTCATGGGGACGCGCGGGCATTGATGGTGATTTGGATGTGGATAATGATGCGACCATTGATTTGTATTATACCACAAGAAGCAATTATAGGGTGGTGGGTGGCAGTAATGCACATACATCGGGAAATTCGGGTGGGGCAGATTTGTTGGATGATATTGCCCAAGGCAAAACAGATACCCATCTGATTACATCCAATATATCGATGAAACCAGATGGCGTGTTTGACAATTTATATGCTTGGGATTTATGGTCTTATATGTCTCCAGAAGGCACTGTTCCCGCCACCGATACGCGATATTATATTTATGCAGTTTTGAAGGGCGGTGGAACAGATCGCTTGGTGTCGTTTACAAATGAAGGCCGCATTTTGTTTCAACATCCGCCATACATGCAACCTATCGAACCAGCCAGTGCGCTTAGTGTTACAGTTAATGAACCCGTGCAGGTGTCTTGGGTTGCTTTTGATGTTGATAATGTGGGTAATGCAGGTACGGTTCCACCCAAAGGATTGTCAGCACCGAATTCGCGCACGACAGCGCCCAATATACGCGTACTTCTCACTTCTGCTGATTTTGGAGATGTAACCACCTGGGGGTCTATTACCAATGCTGCGAATACGTCTCCAACTTGGGTTGGCAATTCGGGTGATGGATCTTTGGCTGATGAGATTGAGCTCAATGAAGGTGTGGATACGTCATTTGTGGTAATTGGAAATCGAATGCGGAACAGCCTCAAGACCAGTCAATCGTTAAAAACGGGTGTGGCTCTGAACGTATATTTTGCCATCGACGGGATTGGTTTGGGTGATTCACCTACAGACTTTGCTGCTCGATCTCCAATTGTGAAGGCTCCTGGTACAATCATATTTAGCGGGTCTGTGCCTACCAATCCTACCACGAGTACACGCTTTATTGTAACAAAAGCAATTCAGACTTTTCCAAGTGACGAACTGCAGGTGCCCATTATTCCAGAAGTGAATCCCCATGGTACCGCCATAGAGGTTATCAACCTCTATGTGACCGTTGATACAACCTATTTTATACCGCTTGATATGGACCCTAATACGGCGGGAACACAACCATTTACTGCTGGTACCAAAGATTCATTGGACACCAGCAAAATACAGCAATCGGCTTATAGAGACCCCACATTGCTGAATCTGTGGCGTTTAGATTTTCGATATGACGATGCCAATGGGACTGGTTTGTCGTTTTTTGATGGGGTTAAGCCGCTGGTGTTTTTGAATTTAAAGGTTCGAGACCCAATAGGATCTACCACCATTACTATTGATGATAGCGGTACCCGAAAAAGCAATATGTTGGATGGTTCGTTAACCACGCTCATTCCATCTATTGAACCTGATAACCAAACAGAAGTCACAATTGTTGCGCGGACACAAGTGACGGGTACTGTGCCGTTGCAAGGCAGGGATGCTATTCATACATCGGCTGATACCGTTACGTTTGCCTTGCGCCCTGTGGGTAGTTATGTCACCCAGAGAGATTCTTTGTTCTTGATAAATGATGTTGATGCCAGCAAGCAGGGGGTCCAGGTTCTAACCACAGGGGTAAATGGTTCATTTACCTTGAATAACGTACCGCCAGGGCGTTGGGTTCTGAGTGCTTCAGCAAGCCGTTATTTGACCGGCCATGATACAATAGTGGTCAAAGCTGGCGTGGCAA
This sequence comes from Candidatus Latescibacterota bacterium, assembly GCA_047619225.1. Lineage (GTDB taxonomy): Bacteria > Latescibacterota > UBA2968 > UBA2968 > UBA2968 > JABIFK01. Next base: position 984 of record JBLHJX010000017.1, on the reverse strand, counting down.
GCCTCAGTGGGGTACAGCCTGTGAAATTGGGCGATTATACGGGTAGCGAGTTGTTAGGCGGGGATGTTGCAGGCTATACAGATAGTTTGGGGCGCAGTTTGCCCGATAACTTTATAGATGCGGCGGATGTAAATGCCATCAATGCGTCGTTGTTTAAAACTATAGGGCAAGTGGGTTATAATACGTTTGCAGATATCAACCAGGACAGTGTTGTGAACGGTACAGACAAAGACTTTGCAACGGCGAACCAGACCAGCAATACGGGAGAATCTGGAAAAAAACGACCGGTGTTTCCAACCTTTAAGCAAGTGATCCCGGACGGAGATAACACCCAGGCTCTGATTTCCTTGGTCAATGGGCCAACAGAACCTGTGCGCGTTGGCGAAACGTTTGATGTGACTGTAAAGATCGATGGTGCTGTGACGGTACGCACCTATGAAGTGCATATACAATTTGATCCGTCGCAAATTGAACCGATTAATATGGTGTCAAATGGGTCTTTATTTGAGTGGTATTTGCACGATATGGGCGTCAAAATCAATCGCGTAAATGATATGGGGTTTGTGAACTCAATCATTGGGCAAACCCCTTATGGTGGGTCGGGCGAGGGTACTTTGGCAACGGTTCGCTTCCGCGTGATTGATCGGGGCGGGGAAACCAGTTTAAAGCTTACAGATGCGATGTTGATTGATGTAGAGCACAAAGAATTTGTGCCCAAATTTGGTGAGATGATGTTGGTTTCGTTGTCAAATGATGCAGCGGTTTATCACGATGCAAATGGCAATGAAATTCATAGCCTGATCCTTGCAGGTGAGGACAACAAGGTAGACTTCAATGACTTCGTTTTGCTGGCCCAACACTTTGGAACCAGCTCCAGCGATGAGGGTTACGACATTCGTGCCGACATCAATGGCGATGATTTGGTCAACTTTGCAGACTTCCTGCTCTTTACCCAAGACTTTGGCAAAGTGGCCATCGATGCCC
>JBLHJX010000016.1:0-36630 GCA_047619225.1 Candidatus Latescibacterota bacterium | reverse complement strand
CAAAAATTCATCAGCCCACGCGATGGCTGCAACATTTAAGGGCGGGCACAATGGCGTTAATCACAATCACAATGATTTGGGCACTTTTACGGTATTGTTAGGCGATGAAGAGTTGTTGACTGATCCTGGCGCGGAGGTCTACACAAACCGGACATTTAGTAAAGATCGGTATGATGGCCAGTTACTCAACTCTTTTGGGCACCCTGTGCCCGTTGTGGCTGGGCAATTACAGAAACCTGGGGAAGATGCAGAGTCTGTTTTATTGGAAGCACGTTTCGGGGAAGAAGAAGATAAAATTGTCCTGGATCTAAAGCCTGCTTATGAACTGGCGACGTTGGAAGTACTCACGCGGAGTTTTCTATTTCAACGATCTGGGCAGATGGGGGTAACCGTTAAAGATCGTGTCGTCTACTCAGAACCAGAATCCTTCGAGACGGCACTGATCACTTATGCAAAGTGGGAAGCGTGTAAGGATGGTAGCATCTTGATTGGTGATGGGAATAACATGCTGAAAGTGACGGTTGCGTCAGGAGATGGCGAATTGGATTTTGCCCATTGTGTCATAGAAGAGAGTTCAACGCCCACGCGATTGTCTTGGCGATTTCGGCAGTCGGTGAAGGAGGCCGAGCTTACGATTCGTATTGTTGTCGGAACAGCTTGAGGTCGGGTGTTAAATGGATAAAATTTGTTGTGTATCTGCAGCTTCCCGAGCCAACAAGCAAATGCGCGTGACTTTGATTGCTTCGTCGGGACCAACGATATGTTGGCCTTCTCCGATGCGTTCTTTGTGGAGATTCACGAGAAAGTTTTCTGCTTCTACCAAGGGCAAGTCGCGTGGTTCTTCGCCTTCGCGAATGAGATGTGTGCGGGTGCCGCAGTGGGTGACTTCTACAATGCCCTGGGTGCCGGCGATGCGCAACCGGTCATCGCCGTGGGTTGATGCCGTGGACGGTCGAAGATAGTCGAGGTTGATGACCGCAGTGCCGCCATTTTCGAAACGAAAGAGGATGCCGCCCTGATCTTCACAGCCAGGGTATTCGGGATGGTTGAGGTTGCCGTGAAGTGCTGCAACCTGGGTATATTCCAAACCCGCAACCCAACGCGTGTAGTCCACCGCATGGATGGCTACCCAAGGAATACTGCCGCCATAGGTTTCTCTCTGTTTGAAGAATTCGGGGCGCGTGCCAAACTTGTAAGATTTTTGCCCGGTGGCGAGAAGCGGTTGACCAATGAGGCCTTCTTCTACGACTTTTTTGGCTGTGCGAAAAGCAGGTGATAAGCGCATGCCAAACATAGCGGTTAGGCGTACTTTGTGATCTTGAACAGCTTTTTCGAGTGCGTTAAGATCTGTTACTGTTGTTGCTACTGGTTTTTCGCTGACAATGTCGATGCCTTTTTCTGCCGCTGCAATGGCAGCTTCTGCGTTCATGGGGTAGGGACGACAAATGCTCACCAAGTCGAGTTCTTCGTTTTGTAACATACTTTCAAAATCATCATAGACCTGGGTTTGGGAGGTGAAGGAAGGGTGACTTTTGACTTTATTGAGAGTGTCCTCTTTGTGTCCTTTGGCACATGCGACCAGTTGCGCCCCCTCGAGTTGAGAGATGCCATCGAGAACCATGTTTTGATGTCCGTCTGTACCGATTTGACCAATGCGAAGGCTCATGTTTAAAATCCTTAGATAGAACTGTGTAATGAAAGACCCCCATTGCGGGGAAATCAAGGTTGGGTTTTACTGCTCCTGATAAAGATAGAGGGCTTGGTGTAACTTGACTGAATTTTGGAACTTACCTAAAATGTGAACACATAGGAGTTTAAAAATTATCTCAGGGAGATTGCAGTGGCTACCATTATTGATGGTAAAAAAAGCATTCCTTTTTTGCGCGGCATGTTGGCTTATTATTTAATTGAGCATGGGTTTACGTTTCAAGATGCCTATGGTGTGGCAGATCGGGTGCGTCGAGAATTACAGAAGGTGAAAGACATTGAGGCCACAGATATGGCCGAACTCGTGCGAACTGTGGCACAAAAGGACTTTGGAGATCGGTCGGTTGGGGATGGCGTTTTTTGGGAGCCAACAACCCGAAAAATATTCGTTGAAGATGGCGAAAACCGTACCTTGTTTTCTCAAGAACGATTGGCAGATTCTCTTCATGCAACGGGTTTAGATCACGATTTGGCCCATGTGATCGCAGGCCGGGTGGAGGCGGATCTGTTGGGTGGCGACCAAGAGGTTATTGCACGGAAGGATTTGGTTAAACGCATTGGCCAGTTTCTTAAAAAAGAAGGCGGTGATAGTTTCGCCAACCGTTTTCGCACATGGCATCGGTTTCGCAATGAAGACCGTCATAAACCGTTGGTGATTTTGATCGGTGGTGCCAGTGGGGTGGGCAAAACCTCGGTGAGTGTTGCCCTGGCCAATCAGCTTCGCATATCGCGACTTGAGTCAACCGATTCTATTCGGCAAATTATGCGTTTGATGATTGCACCCGATCTGATACCTGCTTTGCATGCATCGTCTTATACTGCTTGGAAGGTGGCGGGTGCTGTTTCTGTCGACGATAAAAATCCTGTGATTTCGGCTTTTCGTGAACAAGCAATGCGCGTGGGCGTAGGGGTAAAAGCAATTATTTCACGTGCACTGGAAGAGAACGATAGTGTCATTATTGATGGTGTTCACCTGTTGCCCGATCTGATTGATTTGAAGTCTTTTGAGGATGATGCTATTTTTATTTGGGTGAGTCTTCACATTGAAGATTCAAAGCAGTATGCCGAACGTTTCAAAAAACGTAGCAAAGAGGCCACAAAACGCTCTGCGCATCGGTATATCGAAAATATAGACGCCATCTTAGAAATTCAGAAACACATTTTATCCATTGGAAAAGCGCACAAGATCCGGGCATATGAAAACACAGACTTTGAAGAGACTGCGCAAAATCTGTTGACGTATATCCTAGATAGGTTACACAAAGTGCCGGTATAGGTTTATAGGAGTTTCTGCGCTTTTAGAAAATGCCGAAGGCTTCTGCGTTCTGCTGTATTGAGCTGTTTGCCTGTTGCGCGTATGGGGCCACCAGCAAGTCCGATCATTTCAAGGCCCGATTTGAGCATGGCATTGCCGGTTGTGCGCCGTCTGTCATTGAGAGGTTCAAAATAATCTCGCAACGCCATGGTTTGTTTCCACCTGCCTTTGATTGCTGCATTGTGGAGTGCAATGGATTGTTTGAGGGTGAGATTGGCCATACCAGTTGTGAAACCCACTGCACCGGCCAGATAATAATAGGGTACCATATTTTCGCCGCCTCCGGTAATAAAGGGGACGGCGTTTTTTGTGACGTGACAACCCGTGCGTACCCAGTCTACGGCACCACTTTCTTCCTTAATGCCTACCACACGGGGCATGTTGGCAAAACGACACACAAGATCAATTGAGAGCGTCTGCGCGGGGGCGCGGAAAGGGATCATGCCAATGTCGATTGCTTTGGCGATCTTTTGGTGACGTTGGTAAATGGCTTTGTCGCCTTGTTTGACAACGGGGGCATGGGGCATTACAAGTACAGCGTCGCACCCCACGCCTTGAGCGGCTTGTGCCATCTTGACGGCGGTATTGTCTGCGTGGCCAATGCCAGAGACGATTTGACAACGCCCTTGGGCACCTGCAACCGCGGCTTGGGCTATGTCACGTACTTCGGCAGGCGAAAGATCGGCAAACTCGCCTGATCCGCCACAAAGCACCATTGTTTTGTCGCCTGGAATACTGGCAAAGTGCGCGATGTTTTTTTCAACGCCATGGAGGTCTACTTCATATTGACCTTTGCGATTGGTGGTGGTTTTGAAGGGCGTCATGACAAATACGTAAATGCCGCGCGCATTGTATTGTTCTCGCAAGGTGCTCATAAGGTTCCTCAGATCACGCCGAGTAGGGTTAGTCCGTGGTTTGTAACATCGTTTATTTTCTGTGTGCGTCAAATGCGGATGAGAGTTCGCGCATGCCTGCACTGACCAATCCGCCGTCTGAACCCAATGCAACAAAGGAGTATCCTTGTTCAAGGGTATCGGGCACCTGATCTGCGTTGGCTAACAGAATACCTGCGGCCTTGCCGGCATTTTGTGCGGCCTCTGAGACCTTTTTTCTGGCGGCGATATAATCGGGATGATCAAATTGTCCACGGATCCCCATGTTGACGGTGAGATCCATTGGGCCAACAAAAAGGACATCCACGCCGTCTACCGCAGCAATGTCGTCAATGGCATTGAGGGCTTCGACGGTTTCGATTTGCACAACCGTTGTGAGCAGCTCATGGCCTTTTTCAAAGTATTCTTCAAAGTCGGTGCCAAAACTGGCGCCCCGGTTGAGTTTTGCCACGCCCCGAATACCGCGTGGCGGGTAACGCATTGCCAGAACCGCTTGTTCGGCTTCTTCTACACTGCTGACATAGGGTACCATAATGCCAGATGCGCCCAAATCGAGCACGCGTTTGAACCGTGGGGTGTCATTGTTTTCGATGCGCACAAAAGGGGCAGCAGGCGTGGCACCCGCTGCTTGGATTTGGTGAATGAGATGGGAATGACTTCCTCCCCCATGTTCAACATCAATCAAGACCCAATCGAAACCACTGTTACCTGCCATCTCAACTGTAAGGCTGTTGCCTAAAATGAGAAATGTGCCCGTTAAGAGTTCTCGGTTGAGTACGCGTTCACGAATGCCGTTGACCATTGTCATCCTTTCTTAATGCGCTGTCAGTACCGTAATGGACGCTGTTTATTTGGCTATGATTACGGCATAGCGCATGTTGCCACTGCCGGCGTTTTTGATGCCGTGTGGGATTTGGCAATCTACTTGGAATGCCTCACCCTCGTTGACTTGGAAAACTTCATCAGCTACTTCAACTTCACCTTGGCCTTGGAGAATGTAGAAAATTTCTTGGCCTTCGTGTGTATGAGGTGGGTGCGAACGTTGATCAGGGCCTACTTCAGAAATGTGTAAACGTAGGCGTTCATTGCTGGCGCCGTCAGCCAAAAAATACTTCGATAATCCTTTGACATCTGTGCGTGTTTGAACGGGCATTGGAATGTTCCTTGAAAAATGATCGTATAAAAGATCTGTTGTGGAGAATGAAATTTACAGTGCATTCTTTCACTGTATAGGTGAGGCTCATAACTTAATGTGGGTGTGCATCATCTTCGCAATCTGGGCGATCTGGATCTTCGAGGACAATGCCTGTTTCGACGTATTCGAGGGCTTTGATATAACTGCGGCGTTCGAGAAAATGACGGAGCTGCGCAGGGGCCGTATCCGCTATTTCTCGTTGGATGTCTTCGAGTTTCAGTATATGCTCGATGATGCTCTCTTTTTGTGCGATGGCATCAAACATGCCTTTTAAGGTGTCCTTTAAATCTTCAACATGGGTCGCTGTCATTTGTTTCTCCTTGTTAGTGTTTTATTTGTTTCTCCTTGTTAGTGTTTTAACTGAGTGAAAAATACCTTCAGTATTTGACCCTGTCAAGCAGACATAAAAACCGCCCATCTCAAAAGAGAGAGGCGGTTTGGTATTTCTATCAAAATGTCCTTTAGGTTGTTTATGACGATTCGGTAGCCTTTGGTGGGCAGAGGATGCCTGCATATGCTTCGCGGTAATGATATGCCAAGTAGATTTCGGTGATCATGATCAGTATGCCAACTGGCAAGCCCGTGGGCTCAAGGAAGGCGTGGAACAGGAAGATATTGAGAACGATGGGGGCAAGAAGTACCAGCGCCAGTTGTACCCGAAAACCAATGAGGAGCATGATGCCGCAGGTAAGTTCGACAACTTTCATAAAGTGGAACAAATAACCCGAACCAATGAGGGCACCTATAAAAGCACCCGCTTGTTCGTTGGGTTCCATGGGCGGCAGAAAGGGTATAAAAAAGTTGATGCTAAAAAGGGTGAAAATGAGGCCTTGTATGATGCGTGCGATCATTGGGATTTTACTCATGGCGTTTCTCCTTCTTGTGGTGGTTGTCCGGCTGGAGATACTTGAGTATACGGCCATAAGGAAATCTTATCAAGCGTCCAAGGTCAGGTTAAGTCAATGACCATTGCGTCATCTGCGACACTTACACGGTCACCGACAATTGCCTGCGCTTTTTTACATTCACCATCTGGGTCTGCAAGGATGGCACGACCGTGATGAAAAAAGCACAATTGGCCGAATGGCACATCGTTATCCATCAGGTAGGTGCAAACTTCATCAACTTGGTGGTGGCCCGTTTCCATTAGGAAAAGATCACAGCCTTGATCAATGAGAGGAATGACTTCGCTGACGTGTTTTATATCGCCTGATGAGACGATGGATTTTTTGGCCGTTTCAATGCGGAATGAGAAGGATTGCCACGGGGCGCCAGGTGCAGGTTCGCCAAGGTGACGGTTGTGGAGCGCGGTGACTTTTAGACCTTCTCTATCTAAGATGACGCCATCTGTATAGGTTTGAACATCGTGTTCAAATGGGAGGTGGAGCGCATCGGAAGGTCCTTGGAGTACATCGAGTGCCCCTTGCCACACACGTAGGGTTGGAATGCGAACAGGAATGGTTCGCCCAGCAATACTGCGGGAGGGATCGTCGTTGCGACCTTCAAGTTTGCGAATGGTGCCCAAAAGATTTACCAAGCCGCCTACATGGTCGAGGTGACAGTGTGAGAAACAGAGTGATCGAATAGCGAGAATGTCGATGCCAAGCAGATGGGCGTTGTAGGAGCACCCTTCACCGGCGTCGAACCAATAAACGCCGCCATCGTGTTCGATGACATAAGAGGTGTGAAAGCGATCAGGCATGGGTTCGGTGCCGCTGCAACTGCCGAGGAAGGTGAGTTTCATAATGGTGCTCCCGATAGGAGAAGTGTTTGCACAAAAGGTGGAATTGCAAAACATGCTTTGTGCATATCTGCCGTGTAGTATTGGAGTGGGTGTTTTGAGGTGAGGGCTTCGACTCTTTGTATATCGAGTGCTTGATGAGGGTGGGTTTGGTTTTTACTGGCGAATGAAAAACTGAGCATACCGGTGGCATAGGTCGGGATAAAAGCAAAATAAGGATAGATCTTTTTGAACACTTGTTGTTGCGCTGCGATGGTATTTGGGAAATTGGGATCGAAGAATACAGGGGGTGGGATTTGGGCCACCATGATGCCATCTGATTTGAGTGCGCTATGAATATGTTGGTAAAAAGCTTGTGATTGTAACGCATCAACGCCCGGAATATCGATCAGTATCATGTCGTATGTGTTGGGGGGGGCATCTTGGATGAATTGAATGCCATCTTGGATGTGAATATGAACCCGGTGATCTCCCAATTGACTTGATATCGTTGGTAGATGCGTACGTGCTGTTTGCACAACTGCTTCATCAATTTCTACCAGATCGATGTGTTCGATATTTTGATGGCTTGTCAGTTCCCGAACTGCACCGCCATCTCCACCACCAATAATGAGGACCTTATGTGGATTGGGGTGTATCAACGCGGGTACATGGGCGATCATTTCATGGTAAACACATTCATCTTTTTCGGTACACATGATTTGTCCATCAAGGACAAGCATGCGACCATACCCTGCTGTGTCGAGAATCTCGATCTTTTGATAGGGCGATTGTGTTTGATATACCACCCCGGTGTGGCGTAAAGAAAGCGCAAGATTATCAGATCGTTCGGTGAACCAAAGATTGTGTTGGATCTCAAGGGAATGGTGTTGCTGTTGGGTGGGCGTTGCAGGTGTGTCGGTGATTTCGCCCCGTGGGATTTCTTGTGCATCTCCACGTTGTGCTTGGAAGGCTTGTTTGAGGTAGGCTACGGCGCGCCACGGATCGACGTTTTGACCGCATGTAAAAATATCTACAGCTGCAAAGTTTCTTTCGGGCCACGTGTGTATGGAGAGGTGGCTTTCTTGAATGACCACGACACCCGAAACGCCATAAGGCGCAAAGTGATGGAACGTGGTGTTGATCACCGTTGCACCTGCTGCGTTTGCGGCAGCAATCATGTGCGTCTCAATAGCGGCAACGTCGTTGAGATGGTTTTGTTTGCAGTCGTGCAATTCTATGAGAACATGACGACCGAGTGCGTTGGCCATGGGCAATTAGGAGGCTAAAAGATTTTCGATGTATGCTTTTGCTGTTGTTGCAGCCTCGGCGGGTTCGCCCCAGGTGACCTTTTCGAGTTCTATGACGAGTGTGCCATCATATCCGGCGCCTTTGAGAATGTTGATCAAGTCTTGGAACGGGAGATCTCCTTCTCCAAATGGGACGGGTGTGTCGCCTTTTTGATCGCGTAAGTGAACGAGGCCAATACGACCTGCAAAGGTTTCGGCAAAGCGTAAGATGTCTTCACCAGCAGTGAGCAAGTGGCCCGTGTCGAGTAGGATCTTTGCGCGTTCGTTTACGTTTGGCATTACGGCTTGAAAATCTTCGAGCCCTTGAAGACGGTTGCCCGCATGGTTGCCCAGATTGAGTGTGAAATCTTCCATTCGCTCAAGCGTGGTGTTGACACCTTCTATGAGATCTTTAAGGGCTTCGTCTGTGCGTTCGCCGCCTTTGGTGTTGGCTGTGTTGAGCTTCAGGGCACGGGCAAGATGGATGTCCCAAGTAATTTGGCGCAGATTGTAACCGAGGTCACGTTCATCTGAGTCGTTTTTGCGGCCCGTGATGTTGCGAATGTTCAAACCTGTGAGGGTGACACCGGCATCGTTGAGGCGGTCGCGCACCATGGGCACGGATGTGTTGTCGTGTACGGGTGAACTTTCTGTCCAGGTGCGGAAAAGTTCGATTTTGTCAAATCCTGCAGCCGTACAAATTTCGAGGGCTTCTGGTAGTTCTGCTTTGGGGCAGACTGTGGTGCTGAAACTGAGGTTCATTGAGAAGGGCTCCTGTAGCGAGTCATAAAAGAATAAGGATGATATAAACGATCAATTGATCCCGTCGTAATAGGCCCAGATGTCTTCGGGAAACTCAAAGAGCATATCGTTGATGTCTTTGCGTGTGAGGCGTGTGATGCAGGCCATTCGAATTTCTTCAGCACAGTTTTTACCGCCGGTGTGCATGAGTTGACCATGCCAGAAGCAGACTGTGCCGGGACCGCCAGTGATTTCAACAGGCTCGGGCATATCAAAGGTCTCGCCGGCATTGCCGCCCTTAAAACAGAGCAAAGAGTGTGTTTTGAAATGTTCAGCGGCTTGAATGTGTGTGCCTGGCCAAATGGTGAATGCGCCTCCTTGGTGTGCTACGTTGTTAAGGTAAAAGGATGTGCCGATTTGAAATCGACCCACGGTTCCTTCTGGCACACCGTTGGTGGGGGTGTAGTACCCATCGAGGTGCCCACTCTTGGGCATTTGCCAGTCTGTTTCACCTGTGGGATAACGAAAGTGGGGGCCCGGATTTGTAGTGTCGCCGAGTTTGCCCTTGCCCACGAGTTCTTCTGCTATTGGGAACACGGGTGTTTCGTAAAGCGTTGCCCGAATAGCTGGATGCGCACCAATGCGGGGATGATTGGGACCCGCATTGATCCAAGTTTTCGGGTCATTGCGGTTGCAGTCTAAGTTTTCCCACACAACCTCTAAAGCATCGTTAAGTTGTTTTTCTGTGAGCAGGTCGTGCTTGACGAGGTAGCCATTTTCTTTGAAAAAGGTTTTGTCTTCGTCGGTGAGATATGCCATGCTTAATTCCGAGTATTAAGGTTTATGACAATATTGTCGTTTTCAATTTCAACAGTATAAGTGCGCACCCGTAAGTCATCATCGGTGATTGAGTGGCCGGTTTTTAGATCAAATTCCCATTGATGCCAGGGGCATTTGATGATTTCATCTTCTCGTTCATACCCAATGTCGAGCACGCCGTCCGATACCACAAGTGGGCGGGTGCGCCCTTTGCAAAGGGGGCCCGTGCGATGGGGGCAAATATTGCGGATAGCGAAGAATTCACCCTTGACATTGAAGATGCCAATTTCACGGTTTTCAAGGGTGACAATTTTGCGTGTTCCCGGAGGAAGGTCACATGTTTTGGCCACTGTGTGTTTCATCATCAATCCAGTTTGAGTATCTCTGAGATGTTGCCACCTAAGATTCGGTTGCGCAGTTTGGTATCTATGCCTTTGAGGAAGTTTTTGGGTTCGTCCCAATCCCAGTGGGGATAATCACTGGCAAATACCAAAGTGTCTTCGGCATGCAGCCATTCGAGATAGGTCGCCATATCTTTCATCCCGTTTGGCAAGTCGGGCAACGGTTGGGAGCCGAGTCGGATGTGATCGCGAATGTATTCACTGGGCAATCGTTTGACCCAGGGTGTGTAATCGCGTAAGGCGCGCCAATCGGAGTCGAGGTGCCACATGAGGCCGGGCAACCAAAAGGTGCATTGCTCAACAAAGATGAAGTGGAGGCTTGGGAATTTTTCGAATACGCCCTCTACTACCAAGCTGGTTACCTGGGCCATTGCATTTTGGGGGCGCGCCAACCGCATTTCGAGGTAGTAGGTGGGGTAACCGGCTGACGTTGGTGGACCTGCAATGCCTTGGCCTTCGCCACCAAAGTGACATGAAACAGGCAATCCGTGTCGTTCACACGCTTCGTAAATGGGGTAGTAGAATCGGTTGCCAAAGGGGAGGCGTGTACCGCCGGGCATCATGACCTGAACAAACTTGGGATCTGGGCCTAAGCGATCAATTTCTTTGGCCGCCAGCAGTGGGTCGGTGGGGGCGATGTGTATGGATGCGCGAAAACGGGGGTCGGCAGAGAGCCAATATTCGCGGGTGCAGTCGTTAAAGGCACTGCAATAGGCCATTGCGTAATCGGGGTTGGGATGAACCGCTGCACCATATGGCCCCCCCGTGAGAATGGCATAGTCGATGTCGTAGGCGTCGAGGTGTTTTTCAATGCATATGCTGGGTGTTGAACCGGGATTGATCTTTGGATCTTCCCAGAGGTCTTGCCGAGCACCGTCGCCTGGCATATTGGTATATCCCAGGCGTGGCATCATCGGGCCAAAGTCTTCGATATATTCGACAAAGTGACGGGGCAGGTAGGGGTAAAGCTTCTCTGTGCTGCCTATTGAGTGGTGGACGTCACAGTCGACTATCAGGGTTTTACTGGGGGGATCTGTTTCGTCTTCTATTGTGGGTGCTTCAAGTGTGGCAGACATGGTGTGCCTCCTTAAATTGTTGGCGGAGGATAGGTATGAGAAGTTGATTTGTCAAGTTTTTCGGATAGCGGATGAGGGTTAATTTTATCTGCCTTCATGATTCAGTGTCGTAAGCTAAGAGAATCACACCCAATTCAATTTCTAGCGCTTTGAGTTCTTGGGCTTGTTCTGGCGTCAGGTTTGCATAAGTAAATTTTGGTTCGAGTGCGACAATGGCTGTGCCCAATTATTTTTCAAGTGCTTGTAGTTTTGTACGTGCGTGCTTGTCAAGCTGGGCAATTTCCATCTTTTGTTTACTCATGACATTCTCCAGGTTATTATTTGACCAGTTTGACTTCGAAGATCTTCGGCCACCATTTTCCTGTGACAAATAAACGGTCTCCATCTGGATCGTATGCAATGCCGTTGAGAACTGCATTGCTGTTTCGCCGTTCGTTTTGTGGTAGCAAGCCTGCGAGATCAAGCCATGAAATGACACGGCCTGTTTGGGGATCTATTTGGGCGATTCGGTCTGTGAACCAGATGTTGGCGTAGATGGCCCCTTTGATATATTCCAGCTCATTGAGATTTTTTATCGGCCCAGTATCGTCCGTAACTTGAATGCGTTTGAGTTCTGCGAAGGTCGTTGGGTCGCGAAAGTAAATATTGGCTGTGCCATCACTCATGATCAGATTTGTGCCATCGTGCGTCAACCCCCAACCTTCTGTGGGATATGATAATTGGCCGACAATGTCGAATGAGTTTTTGTCATAAACAAAACAGGTTCGCGATAGCCAAGTGATTTGGTAGATTCTTTGGTTGAAAATTGTGATGCCTTCACCAAAAAAGGCGGACGAATTGTTTCTGATTTGGAGTACTTCACCGGTTGTGGGCGCAACCTTGCGAATCGAAGAGGATCCAAAGCCCCCAGTACCTTCGTAGAAGATGCTGTCGGCATATATCAAACCTTGTGTAAACGCTGTATTATCGTGAGGATAGGTATTGATGATTGAAAAAGTAAATGTGGGTGGTGGGCTGGCTTCTGGTGCCGAGGGGGAAGAGCTGTCGGAAGAGAGGTATGGAATGGGGGTTGTAACATAGTTACAGGACATAAACCCGACCAGGCATAAAATGAGAAGAATTCGCATATTTTTTTTCGTATCATGTAAAAATGGATTTGGGAACATATAAAACAAATATACGGCTATGGATGGTAATTCTCAAGCATTGAAGGAGGGGTAAGGTCATATGGCAGATGCCAAGTTGGACTTGTTACTAAAAGGGGCACGCGTTATAGACCCCGCCAATGCAGTGGACGGTTTGTTTGATGTGGGTGTGTTGGGTGGCAAAATCGCGCGGGTTGAAGCAAATATACCATCAGAAGATGCTGCGCATGTAATTGATGTGTCAGGGTTGCTGGTTACGCCTGGGTTGATCGATATTCATGTACACGCCTATTTCACACGCCAGTTAGGTGAGGGTTTGTTTTTGGCCAGCTTAAATGCCGATGCGCACTTTCCTGCGTCGGGCGTGACGACCTGTGTCGATACGGGAACTGCTGGTTTAGAGGAAATTGCGCATTTTCGAAGAACCGTGATGGAAAAGAGCAAGACGCGCGTGCTGGCCTATATCAATATTTCAGCGCCCGGAATGGGGGCTCCTGAGCAGGATATTCGCACGTTTGATACAGACGGTGCCTCTCAAGCTGCAAAAGAACACGCCGATGTGGTGGTGGGCATCAAAACGGCACATTATTGGACGAGTTTGCCTTTTGATGACATGCACCCTGCCTGGGAGTCGGTTGAAAAGACGGTGGAAGCGGGCAATAAGTGTGACATGCCTGTGATGATTGACTTTTGGCCCAGACCCCCTGTACGTTCGTATCCTGAGTTGATTTTGAAGAAATTGCGCCCAGGAGATATTCACACCCATGTGTACGCGCGGCAATTTCCCGTGGTGGATGATGCGGGCAATGTGGCGCCGTATATGTTTGAGGCGCGAGAACGGGGGATCTGGTTTGATGTTGGGCATGGGGCTGCGAGCTTTTGGTATCGCAATGGGGCTCGGGCCATCAAAAATGGGTTTGGGCCAGATTCGATCAGCACAGATTTGCATATGGCCAATATTGCGGGGCCTGTGTTTTCAATGCAAGATACCATGTCAAAGTGTATGGCTATGGGAATGACGTTGGAAGATGTGATTTATCGCTCAACTGTGACGCCAGCACAGGCTATTAGAAGACCCGAATTGGGCACTTTGAGCATTGGAGCTGAGGCAGATGTTGCGGTTTTGGATCTGGAAAAGGGGACTTTCCCCCTTCAAGACTGTGGTTATACGCGTATTGATGCAAAAGAAAGATTGGTGTGCCGCTTGACTTTAAGGGCTGGGCAGATCGTTTATGACCGAGATGCCCGTACGGTGTCCAAATGGGAAGATGCCCCACCTGAATATTGGCCCGTGACGGTCGTGCCGCAGCGTGTGCCGAGACTGTGGAAGGATTAGAAATTCAAATTCGTTTATCACCCTATAAAGGAGATTCAAATTGTTTCCAAACCCACTCAAACAAAAACTTAAAGCTGGCGAAATCGTTTTGGGATCTGCGCTTCCGGTTCCTTCTGCGATGGTGGCTGCCACGATCTGTAATTCGAACCCAGATTTTGTATGGATTGATACCGAACACGCACCCTTTGGAACAGAAGCTTTGGATGTGATACCTTCGTTGATCAGGTTGCGCGGTTCTGCACCTATGATTCGCGTGGCGTGGAATGATCCTGCACTCATCAAAAAAGCATTTGATGTGGGAGCTGTTGCGGTGATGGTGCCTCAGATTAACACCGCAGAGGAAGCTGCCAAAGCCGTGGAATATGCCCGATACCCTCCAATGGGACAACGGGGTATTTCGCCATCTTGGCCGAGTATTGCAGGGGTCGATTGGGGAGAGGCGATTCGGGGTGCAAATGAAGAAACCGTGTTGGTGCTTCAGTTGGAAAGCCAAGAGGCCTACAACAATATTGACGAGATCAAAAAAGTGCCAGGTTTTGATGTGCTTCTGGTTGGGCCAATGGATTTGTCGGCTTCTGTTGGTAAAATAACGGAAACGGGAAGTCGAGAGGTGCAGGAAATTATGGAAGATGTGCCGAAGCGGTTGGAGGGATCGGGCATTGTTGCAGGTACAACTTTGGTTGATATTTCTGAAGTTCAGCAGAAGTTGCGATGGGGATATCGTTTCATGAATGTAGGCAGTGTTTTGGGATATGGCGCACAAGTGGTTCAGCAGAATCTGACAACCTTGCGGGAAAATCCAATGGGTGAGTAATTTAGGTGGTGCATATGAATAGGCAGCGGGTGATCCAGCATTGGATCACCCGTTTTTTTATTGAAGTTTATGCAGAACTTGGCGCGATTAAAGTTTGCGTGTTTTCCAATGGCCCTGGCCGAATTTGCGCACCGTGAGAAAACCTTGAATCGCGCAAAATATAATGAGTGAGTACCAAATGCCGTAGATGTCATAACCCATCCAAAAGGCGAGGAAGGCGGCAACGGGCAGACGAATGGCCCACTGGGCAATCAGGGTATAATAGAGGGCGGGCATGTTGTCTCCTGCAGCGCGTAAACTACCCCCACTGGTCAATGCGGCACACATGAAGGGTTCTGATATCACGATCATGAACAGATAGATAGATCCTATTTGAATGACATCTGGTGCGTCGGTGAAAAAGGCTATAATGGGTTTGGCGAATACAGCGAGGGGGATACCCAGGATGGTAACGGTGATTACGGCAAGTGCGAGTGTGGTCCACCCGCGTCGATCTGCTTCATCCAAGTTTTTTGCCCCAATACTTTGACCAACAAGTGTTGTCGATGCGGTGCTAAATGCCAGGGATATTTGCCGGACCAAGCGTTCCATTTGACTGCCAATGGAATAGGCGGCAAGGGCTGTTGTTGAAGCCGATGTCATAGCGATTAATTTTACAAGGGCCACACTTGAACCATTTCTTAACATGCCTTGTAGTGCGGCCGGAATACCAATTGTGAGGATGCGTTTGGCTTGGGCAAAGTCGGGCTTGTATGAGGTTGTGGGCAGAAGCTTTATGCCAAATTTGCCGCTGTATAAAACACCAAAACCGATGAGGACGCCCAATCCACGACCTATGACACCCGCAATTGCAGCGCCGACCACACCCATCTGTGGAAAACCCCAAAACCCAAAAATCAGTAGAATGCTGAGAATGAATTTGATACCGTTGTTGAATATGCTAATGTAAAACGGCGTTTTGGCATTGCCAGCGGCATGTAAACAAGTGGTGACAGCAAAGTTCATCATCATGAAGATGGAGCCTCCAAAAAACACACGCAAATAGGGTGTGGCCAACGCAACCACTTCTGGAGCGAGGCTCAGTGCGCGGAGAAAATGGGGTGCGCCCATAACGCCGATGATGCTGGGAATAATGCTGAAAACTGCGAGCAAGGAAATGGATTGTTTTGCTGCGGCACTTGCTCCTTCCTCATCTTTGGCCCCAATGGCTTGTGCGATCATGGCAAAAGCACCCGTTGTGATGGCGATCATCGTGACAGAGATGACCATGACAATGGTTCGGGAGATACCCACTGCAGAAATGGCTTCTGGGCCGAGTTTGCCGACCATAAAAATATCGGCCATCCCAACGATATTATCGAGTTGGCGCGTGAGCGCAACTGGAATGGTCAGTGTGAGGATTTGACGCGTGAGAGAAAAATCGATTTTTCCAAAAGATGAGGGTTTTTTTGCGGGAGTTTCGGCCATGGGGTGGGTTAGATCCTTTTATGTTTCCAGTCGCCTTGGGCAAATTTGCGAACCGTAAGGGTGCCTTGTACGATGCTGTAGATGATCAGCGCTGCCCAAATGCCGTTGATGTCGAAACCGAGCGGAAAGGCCAAGATGTATGCAATGGGAAGACGGATGAACCACTGGGAAATAAGTGTGTAATACATCGGTGGCATGGCATCACCGGCCCCTCTTAGGCTGCCACTGCTGGTAATTGTTTCGGCCTGCCCGCCCAGAGCAACTGGAGCGGTCATTTTGAGAATTCTTCGGGTTAGCGAAAAATCGACTTTTCGCTCAGGAACATCGGGTGTGATTTCTATGGTATCGGTCTATTCTTTTGTTTTGAGAAGATGATTGGGGATACCTTCGCCCATGATCATTTGTGCGACGTCGTCGGGGGTGACGGTGTGGGTAGCAAAGTCGGCCAATTTTTCGCCGCGGTGAAGGATGGTGATCCGGTCTGCGACTTCAAATACATGGTGAATATTGTGCGTGATGAATACAACGCCAAGTTCTTTTTCCTTGGCTGCAGTGATATAGCTGAGCACTTTGCGGGTTTCGCCAATTGAAAGGGCCGAGGTGGGTTCGTCGAGAATGAGCACACGGGAGCCAAAATGAACCGCGCGGCCAATGGCAATGGATTGACGCTCACCACCCGAAAGACTGGCCACGGGTTCGTTGGCATCGCGAATGTGAATGCCGATGGCATGTAGCGCCTGTGTGGCTTCGGTATTCATGGTTTCGCGATCAAGAAAGTGGAAGGGGCCGATACGCTTGGTCATCTCTCTGCCCAAGAAGAAGTTGCGGGCAATGCTGAGTTCTGGGATGAGGGCCAAGTCTTGATAGACGGTTTCAATGCCGAGGGTGCGCGCATCGTGAGGGGATCGCAAATGCACGGGGTGATCTTCAAAGCGCATTTCGCCTGAGGTTAGACTGTGGACGCCTGTGAGCAGTTTGATGAGTGTGGACTTGCCGGCGCCATTGTCGCCTAATAGTGCAAGTACTTCACCGGCTTGCAAATGGAGATCGACATCTTGCAAGGCCGTGATGTGGCCAAAGCGACGTCCGGCATTGTTGAGTTGTAAGAGGCTCATGATCGTTCTTTGCGTACAAAGTTGTTGATGATAACTGCGATGATCATAATAGCCCCAATGGCCCCTCGAAAGGCGTTGGAGGGTACTTGGATAAGAACCAAGCCGGTGCGCAACATGCCTGTGAGTGCTGTGCCGATAGCAGAACCAATGAGACCGCCAAATCCACCGGTGAGCAATGTGCCACCGATGACGACTGCGGCAATGACTTCGAGCTCCAGGCCCGTTCCGCGCAAAGGATCGACACTTTTGAGGCGCGCAGTTTGAATGATGCCTGCAACGGCTGCCAAACCGCCCGAGATGACAAAATTGGTGACACGCACACGGTCAATGTTGATGCCTTGCAGGCGTGCGGCTTGGGCATTTCCACCTGTTGCAAAAACGGCGTTGCCGAAGCGGGTGCGCAGAAGGAGGAGGGTGAAGAGGGCGGTGAGGAAGAACCACCACAGGATGCTCGTGCGATAATTGCCCGGAATAAATTCTAAGCGGCCATTGAGTAGGTGAAAGATATCAATGGATATGGGGCCGGAAGTGAGTGCCCAAATGAGGGTATAGACCAGTGTGATGAGGATGAGGATGTGCAGACCGACGATTGCAAGTGTGCTCCTCTTAGGTGTGCTGCGATAAAAAGACAGAGTATCTTTGAGCATCCAAATGAAGAGTCCAAAGAGCAAGCAGATGGTGATAATAATGAGGTAGGTGGGAGGGGCAATGGTGGGTGATTCGCGTGAAAACTCTGAATAGCGAATGATGCGACCGCCAGCGTTAGCGGAAAGGGAAATAGCCCGATAAACGAGCATGGTTCCTAAGGTGACAATGAAGGATGGGATGCCCGTCCAAATGAGTAAGGCGCCATTGAGCAGGCCCAGTAGGCATCCAGCTAATAGACCGAGTACACCTGCGATGAGTATGTGGAGGCCACTGACGGTTGCATAGAGGAAGACCATGGATGAGACGCCGAGAATGGACCCTACCGAGAGGTCAAATTCGCCGGAAATCATGAGCAGGGTAATGCCAATGGCAATGATGCCGGGCACAGCCTGGCTGTTGAGGATGGAGGAGAATGCGCTGTTGGATAGGAAGGTATTGGGGGTGGCTAATGCAAAAAAGAGGAAGACAGCGAGGAAACCGGCAGAAGCACCGGCTTCGGGTGTTTTGGCAAAGCGGGTGCGAAATGACACGAGAAGGTTTGCCAAAAATAACTCCTACCGATATCCGGCTTTCATGAGTTTCACAATGCGATCTACATTTTGAGCATTGATCGCAAATGGGCCGGTTAAAATATCTTGCGCAAGCGTGAGGCCAAATTCGTTGTGGAGATATAAGAATGCAACGGTGAGATACCCCTGTAAATAGGGTTGTTGGTCTACGGCTTGAACGGTATGTCCTGAGCGGATGTGACTGAATATGGCAGGGCTGGTGTCGTGTGTGGCGTGCAGAATGTCACCGGGTTCTTTGCCTTCTTCTTCGGCAAAGAGGTAAAACGCATCGGCAGGTAACGGGCCAAGCGTGGCAATGGCATTGGTCTGTGGGTGGCCTAAGAAATAATCTTTTAATAGACCTGCAGATTGTTCAATGTTGTTGGATATGGAGAGCCCGTCCACGGTGATGCCTTGGGGCTTGAGGATGCTTTCAAAACCGGCGAAGCGTGCTTCGAGGCCACTGTGACCGAGTTCCTGAATGGGACAGACTGCGCGTTGAATTTGCACGCCTCGTTTTTTTGCTTCAGCGAGTAGTGCTTTTGCATTGGATTGTCCGCCGAGGTATTCGCTGGCACCGATGTAGAATTCGGCGGGCAGGGCATCTTGCGTCCCTGCATTGGGATCTGCTGTGTTGAGCACGATAATTGGAATGTTCATTTCATGAGCCCGGTCAATGCTCTCGCGGATGGCATCGGGATCTGGGCATGTGATGCCAATACCATTGACTTGGTTGGCTAGGGCGTCGTTGAGGAAGTTGGGCATGTCAGAGATTGAGAAGGTGGGGTTGCTGAGCCATTGCACGTCGACATTGTAGCGTTTGCCGGCATCTTCCATGCCTTTGATAACCACATTCCAAAAGGGATTGCCTGGACCGCCGTGGGTGACAAAGGCGAATTTGTACTTGGGCTGGGCTTGTGTTGTGCCAGAAAAAGAAAGGAGGATCAGCGGGGTGCAAAGAAAGAGCAGGAATAGGAATCTACGCATGATGAACTCCTGTTTGAGCGGAAACATTGGGGAAAACATTGGCATCAAGATAGGGATGCCAATCGGTCAAGTCAAGGCAGACAAATAGGCCAATGTGCATGGCAATGTGGGGTGACCCGTGGCTAATTCTTGTGCGCTTGCATGCGCGACGAGAAAGTCGAGTTCTTCGGGGGTATCAATATCAAACCAAGGTGGGACAAGACCGAGGGAGTAATTATGTTGACGTAAAGATTCTGTTGTTTGGGACAATACTGCCGACGTGCTCCAGTTGATATTCTGGAATATTTCTGGGCACGGACGAGAGAGGCCAATGAGATAGTAACCACCGTCTGTGCTGGGTCCCAGAACCACGTCTTTGTGTTGCAATTGATCGAAGGCTTGTGAGATGTATGAGGCTGGTAGAGAGGGGATGTCTGTGCCAATGAGGATCGCGCTTTTGGCGCCTAATTGTAGCTGTTGAAGGATGGCTTGATACATACGTTGGCCAAGGTCTTCTTGTACTTGGGGGATATATTCCCAATGGTCGCCACAAATTGTGCGAACAGCGTCTTCTGCGTTGGGAGGTTCATAGGCGATAATGCGTTTGTCCAGATCGATAGACCGAACGGTATCTAAGGTGTCGCGGACAAATGCGGTGTACAGATTGGCTGCTTGCTCGGGTGTGTACCGCGTTTGCAAACGTGTTTTCACGGCGCCTGGGATTGGGTTCTTGACGACAACGATGAGTGCATTCATAGGGATTATAGATCAGGCTTTTTCAGCCAAAAAGATGAGATGAGGGCTGTCGGTTGTAAAGTCGCCACCCTGAAAGTCACCCCAAATGCCAATGGTCTGCAGACCAACTGATGCGAGCAACATATCCATTTCCGTTGCTGTGTACAACCGAATGGCGTGGTGCAGATAGGTTTCTGTGCCGTTTTGTATCACTGTGACATCGACGAGGGATTGGCTGGTAAGGGAGTCAAATGAGCGTTCTTCGATGAGGATCATGTTTTCAGGGCGGTAAATTTGCACGGGTGGGTTGTGTGCAAGGATAAAATCGCGATTGGCCGTTTCGAGAAAAAACAGACCACCGGGTTTGAGTGCATCAGCGATGTTTTGAAGGACGAGAAAGTTTTCATTTTCGTCATCAAAATAGCCGAATGAAGAAAACATGCTGATCACGGCATCAAAGGGAAGTGCAAAGGGAAATTGGCGAACATCACCGCGAATAAACGAGACGTTGGTGTCGCGATGGGTTAGGCGAGATTTTGCTTCGAAGAGGAGCTCGGATGAACGGTCTAAGCCGAAAACTTGGAGATCGTTTTGTGCAAGTGGAATCGCGTGACGACCATAACCACAGCCCAAATCCAGCAGGCGTGAAGCGTTGGGTAATTGGAGTGTGTTGAGCAGGAAATCGATTTCGAGGGTTGTATTGGGGTGGTCGTCAAAGGCGAGGTATTCGTGGCGAAAGAAGCGGTCGTACCACGCGGGTTGAGAGGTCATTTTACCCCAATTTTTCGCGAAGGATTTGGTTGACCATTTGCGGGTTGGCTTGTCCTTTGGTGGCTTTCATAATTTGGCCCATAAAGAAACCAACCAATTTCTTGTCGCCACCTTGATAGCGTTCGGCCTCTGATGGATTATCGGCAATGATTTGATCGACAAGGCCATCCAATTCGGTTGTATCGCTTATTTGCCCGAGGCCTTGTTTGTCCACAATGGTTTGTGGGGCTTCACCGGTTCCAACCATTTCGTCAAAGACTTTGCGTGCAACGCTGCCGCTGATGGTGCCTTTGTCGATTAAATCGAGCAGTTCTGCGAGAGACTGGGGGGTGATCTTAAGTTGGGTAATCGCAATTTTTCGTTCGTTGAGTACCCGCATAACATCGCCTTGCAACCAATTGGCGGCAGGTTTGGCCGTTGTGCCTGCGGTGACCATGGCTTCAAAGTAATCTGCGACTTGGCGGGATGCTGTAATGACTTCAATTTGATCGGGTGAGATGTCAAAGTCTTGAGCAAAACGTGCTCTTTTGGCTTCGGGTAATTCGGGCACTTGTTCACGCACACGATTAATCCAAGCATCATCTACGACAACGGGCACCAAATCTGGGTCTGGGAAGTAGCGATAGTCATCGGAGTCTTCTTTGGTGCGCATCGCGCGCAGTTGGTTGCGATCTGGGTCATAGAGCATGGTGGCTTGTTGAATGGTGCCACCTGTTTCAAGTAAGGCAATTTGTCGGTCAATTTCTGTGTCGATAGCACGTTGGCAATTGCGAAAGGAGTTGACGTTTTTGACTTCTACCTTCGTTCCAAGTTCTGTTGCGCCAACGGGGCGTATCGATATGTTGGCATCAATACGCATGTGGCCTTTTTCCATATCGCCTTCAGAGACGCCTGTGTAAACGAGCATTTGGTGTAAACGTGTGAGGAAGTGGAAGGCCTCTTCTGAGGTGGAAATATCGGGTTCGCTGACAATTTCGATTAGGGGCACACCACAGCGGTTGACATCAACAAGGGATTCGCTGGAAGATACAAAACCTTCTTCGTGAATGCTTTTGCCCGCGTCTTCTTCCATGTGAATGCGCGTGAGATTGATGGTCTTGATGCCACCATCGGCAGTGGGTACTTCAACACCCCCTCCTGTGGCAAGGGGCATTTCTTCATTGGATTGAAATTGCGAGATTTGATAACCCTTAGGCAAATCGGGGTAAAAGTAATTTTTGCGTAAAAAACGACTTCGGGGTTGAATCTTGCATCCTACCGCGATGGCCATGTACATAGCCATTTCGACCACATTTTCATTTAATACGGGAAGCGCGCCGGGTAAACCGAGGCAAACAGGGCACACATGAGTATTGGGCTCAGCGCCAAAGGTAGGGCTGCATCCGCAGAATATTTTGGTATGGGTTGCAAGTTGGGCATGAACTTCAAGCCCTATGACCGGTTCGTAATTCATGAGGTTTGTTCTCGTTCAATGACATAAGCAGCCTGTAGGAGCGTGTGTTCTGAAAATGTGTTGCCCAAAAGTTGTAGGCCTATGGGCAGGCCCTCTGATGATTTGCCACAAGGCACAGAAATACCTGGAATCCCTGCGAGGTTTACCGATACGGTGTAGATATCGGAGAGATACATTTGCAATGGATCGGCTGTTTTTTCGCCAATTTTGAATGCGGGTGTGGGGGATACAGGGGAGGCAAGCAAGTCGCAGGATGAAAATGCGTTGTCGAAGTCTTGCTTGATGAGGGTGCGCACTTGCTGGGCTTTGCGATAATAGGCGTCGTAATAACCCGCACTCAGCGCATAGGTGCCTAACATGATGCGTCGTTTGACTTCGGCTCCAAAACCCTGGCTGCGCGATTGGATATACATGTCGGTGAGTGTGGTGGCTTCTGCTCGGAAACCATATCTTACACCATCAAACCGAGACAGGTTAGAAGAGGCTTCTGCTGTGGCAATGATGTAATATGCCGCAATTGCGTAGGCTGCGTGACCTGCTGTAGGAATGGAGACTTCCTTGATAATGGCGCCATTTTTTTCGAGTGTTTCAACCCCCGTCATAACGGCTCGTCGAACATCGTCTTGCAACCCTTCAGCGAAATATTCTTTGGGCAGACCAATGGTGAGGCCGTCTACCCCTTTGTCTAAATTTGCTGTGTAATCAGGGACCGGGATATTTGCCGATGTCGAGTCAGATGGGTCGTGTCCAGCGATGACGCCCAATAAGAGCGCGGCATCTTCAACTGTACGGGTGATTGGGCCCGCTTGATCTAATGATGAGGCATATGCGATAAGGCCATAACGGGACACGCGCCCGTAGGTTGGTTTGAGACCAACGGTACCGCAAAAGGATGCCGGTTGGCGAATGGAACCACCCGTATCAGAACCAAGTGCCATAAAAGCTTCTTCGGCCGCGACCGAGGCTGCGGCACCGCCACTGGAACCGCCCGCTACACGTGTGTGGTCGTGGGGGTTTTTAACCGTGCCATAGTGGGAGTTTTCATTGGATGAACCCATTGCAAACTCGTCCATATTGAGTTTGCCCAATATAACGGCATCGGCTTGTCGTAAGCGGGAAATAATGGTTGCGTCGTAAGGCGGGATAAAGTTGCTGAGGATTTTGGAAGCACAGGTGGTCAGTAGGCCTTTGGTGCACAGCACATCTTTGATGCCCATAGGAATTCCTGCAAGGGCACCGATTTTCTGGCCCGAAGCGATCTTTTGGTCAATCGCTTGGGCTTGTTGGCGTGCACCATCCTCGTCTACTGTGATGTATGCATTAATAGTTTCATCGGTTGTGCGAATGTGGTTGAGCACGATATCTGTAAGTTGCAGTGCACTGCATTCGCCCGATTGCACCTTTTTGCTGATTTGTTTCGCTGTTTGTGCAGGAAAAATAGAATCGCCGACCACCCCATCCCCCATTAAGATTGTTTTTCAGTTTGCGTCTTTGTGGTTTCTGTCTGATTTGAAGGTGCAGGGGGTGGTGGGGCTTCAGCAACATCTTCAATTTCAACTTGGACGTCACGAACGGCCCGTTTGAATTCGGTGATGCCTTTGCCCAAACCCTGTGCAATTTCTGGAATACGCTTTGCGCCAAAAAGAAGCAGCGCAACCAACAAAATCAGAATCATTTCCGTAGGTCCCATACCAAACATTGGTTGTCACCTCCAAGATAGTGAATCGTGTTTTTAATACGAGTATTTGACGTAGTACCAGGCAGTGCCAATGCCTAAAAGGCTTAAAATATTCAAGTTGATCGAGAAACCCAATGTGAAGGACATGATGATGAGATTTAAGCGTACGGGGTGGAACTCGTAGGCGTATGAATTGACAAAGACCGTTTGAACCACATTGTTATGCAGGCCAAGGCTGTCGATTAAGGTGCCCATGATTTGGCCCAAAATGCTACCCGCTAACATACCAATAAAGATGGCCAGAATCAAAAGGCCCAGACTGTGTCTGCCCATAAATTACTTTCTTTTGAAAATGTACAGAAAAGTGGCGTAGATGAGAAGGAAATTATCACGGGTGTAGATCGGCAATTTCGCGATCGGTGATTAATAGGAACAACCAACGTGCAGTTCCCGAGACGGAGAGCACGAGGGTCAGTGGGAAAAAGACCTCATAGGTATAAAAGCACATGAGGAACACGACAAGAAGCAGACTGCCTAGGCGCAAGCGATCTCGTCCTGTTTCGAGTGTTAGTTTGGGAATTGCGACATATTCGATGGTACTGACCATCAATAATGCAAGCACGACGCATAACCCCATGGCCAAATGTGGCTCGTGATGGCTGTCCCAGACCCGTTCGGTAAACATGATATAAGCAGAGAGTGTACAGGCTGCCATGGGTATGGGCAACCCTGTGAAATTTTCTTTTTCGAAGCTCTTGACTTGGGTGTTAAACCGAGCCAAACGCAATGCCCCACACATGAGAAAGAAAAAACTCACGCCGAAGGGCAACCATCGCGATGCCATGAGGTTATCAAAATACTGTAGCATCAAAAGGGCGGGCGCAACCCCAAATGAGCAGATATCAGATATTGTGTCAAATTGAACCCCAAAATTACTGGGTGTATCAAAGTATCGGGCAATTTTACCGTCAAATGCATCTAAGAAAGCGGCAATGACTATGAGCAATGCGGCGCCCAGCAGTTTGCCATCAATAGCATAATAAATGGAAAGAAACCCGCAAAATAGGCTGCCGACGGTAAATAAACTCGGTAAGGCGGATTTGGCGTTCATGTTGACTCCGTTGAAAAGGACGTCGGTTTCTGTCTGATCTATTCTTCGCTTCGAGGGTCTTGCTCCAGAACCAAATTTGTGTCAAAGAAACCGCCACCACGGCCTCTAAAAACACGCCCCCTCAAAATTTTGAGGGCTATGGTGTCGCCGACCACGGCGGTCCGGAATGCACCAATAAGATCGTCGGCAGTGTCTACCCGTTGGCTGTTTGCCATCACAATTACATCCCCGGGTAAGAGTCCTGCACTTTCTCCAGGGCTCAACGGTTCTATGACCGTGATCAACGCACCCCGAGCCGTGCTCAAGCCCAATGTTCGGGCAATGTGCCTGTTCACGGTGTGAATATCCAGCCCTGTCCAAAAATCTCGACTGCCTTGATCTATAAGTTGCCGAGCTGCTTCAATGGCGCGCTTTATTGGAACGGCGAAACCAATGCCAAGCGCACCCCCTTGGGATAAGATAAAGCTGTTGACACCAATAACTTGCCCCAAGCTGTTGACCAATGGTCCACCACTGTTACCTGGGTTGATTGAGGCATCGGTTTGGATCATGTCTTTGTAGGCGCGTTCGTTTTCTTCGGGTCTCACCACGCGATTCAATGCACTGATTACGCCAACGGTCACTGTTGGTTTGGTATCTTCAAAGCGCAGCCCAAATGGGTTGCCCAGTGCAATCGCCCATTCACCGAGGATAATTTGATCTGAGTCGCCAAATTCAGGTACTGGGAGATCCTCTGCGTCAATATGAATGACGGCCAAATCGAGTTCACGGTCAATAAAAATTTCTAAAACATCAAACCGGCGCCCGTCGGGAAATGTGATTGTGATGTCCCGTGCACCATCTACAACATGGCTGTTTGTGAGAATGTACCCATCGCTTTGAATCACAAAGCCTGATCCGATTCCTGGGATTTTTTCTATTTCGGAAAATGGATCAAAAAAAGGATCGGGAAATCGTGCTGTGTTTACACTTACAACAGTAGGTGAGACCTTTTGATTTGCTCTGGTAATCGCAGTTTCGCGTGATTGGTCTATGTCATTGTTGGGCTTTGTATCAAGCGATGCCTGAGAACTGGATTGTTCTGTCCATTTATTGAGCAGTGGAAAAAGAACAAAACCGAGCAAAAGGCCCAGTAGAAGAATTGGCACCGTGCGCAACACAGCGGGTTACCCTCCGGGTAAACTGTCTGCATAGACTACTTTGTCAAGAAAAAGGCCACAAGGTGGGGCCGATTCTCCGGCGCGTTGGCGATCTTGCGCCTCTAAAATTTCAGGGATTGCTTCTGCTGGTCGTACACCACGGCCCATTTCTACAAAGGTGCCCACAATACTGCGCACCATTGCGCGCAAGAAGCGGTTGCCTGAAATATGAAATACGAGGCCATTTTCTTCCTGTTGCCAATAGCTTTCGAAAACTTCGCAGACGCGGTTCTCTTTTTCGTGTGCAGCCACACAAAAGGATGTAAAGTCGTGACGGCCAAGCAATAATTGTGCGGCACGGTTGAGTGTGTCGATGTCTAAGGATCTGCGCATGTACCAAGCGTAATGTCGCCCAATAGGCGTTTTTGTAAAAGATATACGGTAAAAATAAAACCGACGCAGGGCATCAAATCGTGCGTGAAATTCGGGTGAGACGGTTTCAACTTTTTTAATGGCAATATCGGGTGGTAACATGCCGTTTAGTGCTTGGTAGAGTCGCTCGTTGGTGATGTCTTTTGTTGTTTTAAAGTTGACCACTTGCCCCAGCGCGTGAACACCCGTATCGGTGCGGCCTGAGGCCGTCACGGAAATTGGCCCATCAAACAGTTTGCTCAGACGCTCCTGCACCTCACCCTGTACTGTTCGCTGGTCGGGTTGTATTTGCCAACCATGAAAGTCTGTGCCATCATATTCTACAAGGAGGCGAATGTTACGGCTCATAAGGTCATAAACATATAGGTTACGAAACATCCGACTGTTAGGAATGCAAAAAAATCACACCGTCTGAATGCTAAGATTTGGTAATGAGAACGAGCCTGGTGGTGTTGATACCCCCGTGACTCTAATGCTTGTGTGAGGTGTTCTGCACGTGTGAAGGTTGCAACAAATAAGGGTATGAGAATAGGAATAAAACGCGTGAGACGTCGCATACCAGAAAATTGGATACCGCGTGACAATTGAGCTTGGGAGAGTCGTTCGGCTTCTTTTAAAACCAGTGGGACAAAACGGAGTGCGACAGCAAGAGCCAAGATCACATCTCGCGTTGGAATCCGCAGGTTATTGAGAGGTTCTAACAATCTTTCAAGGCTATCAGACATCTCCGATGGAGATGTGGTGATTGTCAACCAGGCAAAAAGAAGCACAACAGCATTGAGGCGCAGGGCGAGTGTGGCACCCCGCATCAAGCCTTCCTGAGTGATCCATGTTAAAGTGTACGACAAAACAGAGACCGGATGACCAGATGTTAGGCATGCATTTAAAAAAAAGACAACGGCCAATAAGAGCAACAGTGATTTTTGTACTCGAATCGTAATGTATAAGGGAAGCATCGTGATGAGGGGGGCAAGAAGCAAGGTCAAGACGATGCCGCTCAAAAAGCTGGGGGAATCATTTTTGAGCACCCATAAGGTTATGATGAGGCCGCACAGAATTTTTGTGCGTGGATCAAGGTGGTGCAGCCATGATTGGCCCGGAATGTATCGTCCCAAAGTCATTGTTTTGGGTTCTGAAAAAACGTGGCCTGAAATGTCATAACATTAAGAATTGCATATATTTGAACCGTTTTAAATGTGTTTGAGAATATACCACCGCCTTTTTGCAATGTCAACTGGATATTGGGGGCTTACGCAGGCAATTATTGAACATTTTGGAATGTTAATGCACGGTTCTTTCAGCGAAAACTGTAAGAATGGGAGGTATTTGGGCAGGGCATAAAAATTGCATTCGATATCGTATCAAGAAAGGATATCGGTTATGCGAAAACCAGCGCTGGTTGCAGCTTTATGGTTTGCCGTTGGCATCATGACCCAAGTGGTATTTAACCTGCCCCTATTTTGGTTGTTTGTCAGTGTTATTGGTGGGATGATGGTGGCTTTGTTCATGTTTGTGAGGGGAGTGCAGTGCAGTTTTATTTTATGTGCGGTCATTGTGGGGATTGGGGCCTTGAGATTTGAATTGGGTGTGAACAGGCTCTTGCCCAACCACTATTTAAATGTTCTCAGTGGTGAAGAAATATTGCTGCAAGGGTTTTTGGTCTCTGAACCAGAGAACCAAACACGCGGTTGGCGATCAGAGATGAGGGTCGTAGCGGTTGGTATAGGGGATACCACTTGGACGGTGACCGGCAGATTGTTGGTGCGGTTTGGCGAACAGGTTCCCCTGGCAGCCTATGGCGACAGTCTGTGTTTGCGTGTTCTTCCTACATTACCAGAACCAGCACGAAACCCTGGGGGATTTGATTATCGGGGATATTTGGCCTTACGCGGTATACGGGCATTGGCATATGTGTCACGCGTAGATCAGATTGTGGGGCATGAACCCCGTCAAGGTGCGTGGTATATGCGTGCAGTTGTGCCTGTGAGAAAAGTGATTAAGGGTACAATTGATCAGAACTTGTCTGGTGGTCCGGCAGGTCTGCTCAAAGGTATTTTATTGGGCGACAAACGCGCGGTGCCCGCAGAGCTTCGGGAGACGTTTACACGATGTGGCGTGAATCATGTGCTGGCGGTTTCGGGTCTCCATGTTGGGCTTATTGCGGGCGTGGTTTTTTTTGGTTTGCGGTTGTGTGGCTTGGGGCGAGGTATTACGGCTTGGATGACGGTGTTTTTATTGGTCGTTTATGCTTTGGTGACAGGGATGCCTCCTTCGGTGATTCGAGCGACTATAATGGCCGGATTGGTGGTTTTGGGTGGGTTGGGTGAGTGGGAGACTGATGGATGGAATGCACTGGGCGTGGCAGGCCTTGTGGGGTTAATTGCGCGACCTGCTGATATTTTGGATGTGGGATTCCAACTCTCGTTTTCAGCTACTGGCGGCATCTTATTGTTCTACCGGCCCATCTTGGCCTGTTTTCCTAAGTGGGGGGGGCGTCTGTTTGCGAATGTGATTTGGGGCCCCTTGGCCGTGTCCTTTGCAGCCCAAGTGATAACTCTCCCACTTATTGTCACGTATTTTGGCTTGGTATCTGTTGTGGGCATCGTTGCCAATCTGGTCGTTGTGCCCTTGGTCGGTATATCTGCGGCACTTGGTTTGGTGAGTGTTTTTGTATTTCCGTTTATGCCTGCTGTGGTGGTCTGGTTAAATGGTGCCAATTGGGTGGTTCTCAAAATTGCCATTGGTTTGGCTGAGATTATGGCATCTGTGCCTTGGGCCGCATTTCAAGTGGCTCAGTTACCGCTCTATCAATGGGGTATGTATGGTCTGTGTTTGTTATTGATCTTGCCTGAATTACGCCAAAGGCGATATAGGGTATTCGTTTTGGGAGGGATGTTGTTTTGTGCCAATTATGGGGTATGGCAGCCTATTTTGGTGCCAAAGCATGACTTAGAGATGTTTGTTTTAGACATTGGGCAGGGCGATGCCATTTTTATTCGGTTTCCAAATGGCAAGACGATGTTGGTTGATGGTGGCATTCGAACACAACATACCGATATGGGTGAACGCGTTGTTTTGCCGTTTTTGCGCAATCAAGGGATCTCGCACATAGATGTGGTGGTCGGTTCCCACGCACACAGTGATCATATTGGGGGGTTGATATCTGTACTGGAGCGGGTAAGTGTTGGACATTACTTAGATAGTGGCCAAACTGCGACAACCTGGACTTCGCGTGAAGTGCGTCGGTTGGTGGCAAAAAAAGGGGTCACGTATCACGCCGTGGCTGCGGGGGATAGTTTGGTGGGGTTGGGAGGTGTAGGCGCTTTGGTACTTCATCCTACGCCCGCTTTTGTGTTAGAGGAAGAGGGCGTCTCACACGGGTTGAACAATGGTTCTGTGGTGATGCGGTTGGATTATCGGGGGAGGAAGATTTTGTTAACTGGGGATATTGAACATGAAACCGATGGCGCGTTGCTTCGATGGAAAGAAAGATTGCGTGCAGACATATTAAAGGCTGCACATCATGGTTCACGCACGTCTTCGACTCAGGATTTTTTAAATGGTGTGCGACCCACTTGGGTGGCTGTTTCCTGTGGGATCAGAAATAAATTTAGGCATCCTTCACCTGAAGTGATTGACCGATATGATCAAATGGGGATGAAGGTTCTTCGAACGGATCTATTAGGAGCCATTCGATTTGTGATTAACGAGCGAGGCATTGAAATTAAAAGTTGGATAGAAAATAAAAAATAAAAAAGGCGACCCAATTGGGTCGCCTTTTTTAAAGGTGGATAGAGGTGCCTCATCTATTTTAGCCGTCGCGAATTGTGATGCATCAAAATTCGGATGATTCATTCTCCAAGGTATCGGTTAATACCGTAGCATTATCTCCCCCGGTAACGCTACAGCAAACCGCTCAGAAAAATTTATCGTGTTTCTCCCGGAACAATGCGAGGCGTGAAGGTTTTGACAACCCTCCATCCACCCAAACTGAAAATCGCATTTGGTGTTTTAAAAGCCACTTCAATGCGGATAAGTTTGGTTTAAGAAGCAAGTGCAAATGGGGTGATCATAGTGGGAAATTATAAGATGTCTATAACCTGCAAACGTGTGGCGCACTTTCACTTGTCAGACATCTGTGGGGGATATTATGCACCGAAAATGATCGTGAAGTTGGAACATTGTGTACTATGTTTTTCCTCAACCGCGTGACTGGTTTAGGCACACTTTCCCCGCAATAAAAATAACTATAAGTGCGTTTAAATTATACAAGATAAGACAATTTTTGTTTATTCAACACAGATAGAATATATAGGGCCAAAGGAGGGGAGTCAAGCCCTTATTTGTGCAAAATTGGTTGGATCAGGTATGTAATGTAAGTAACATCTTGAAACTAAAGCGCATCGGTAAAAAAATAAAAATCGTCACCTCGACAATGCGAGGAGACGAATGATTATTCAGTGCATTTTTTTATGAAAACACGAATGTTTCAGAACGCCAGATGAAAAGATATTGGATCAGCCTTTTTGGATTACACTTCTTCCCAAGCACCCATACGTGCAAATTTTTCAACTCGCAATTGAGTAAGGTCATCGGTTTTTATTTGTCTGATTTCTATTAGGGCTTCTTGAATTTCTTTTTTCAGGTTCTGTGCTGCCTCTAGGTGGTTCCTGTGAGCGCCACCAAATGGTTCTGGCACAATGCGATCGATCACATTCAACTCTTTCAAGTCTTCTGCTGCAATTTTCATTGCCTCAGCTGCAACAGTCTTTTGTTCGCGGTTGCGCCATAAGATGAGAGAGCAAGATTCCGGATTGATGACAGAGTACCAAGCGTTCTCCAACATCAGTATGCGATCGCCTACACCAATTCCGAGGGCACCCCCGCTTGCGCCTTCGCCGATAATGACAACAATAATGGGCACGGGCAAGCGTGCCATTTCAACCAGGTTCCGGGCGATGGCCTCTGAGACACTGCGTTGCTCTGAGGCCAAACCGGGAAAGGCACCTGGTGTGTCAATGAGGGTTAAAATGGGGCGGTTAAATTTTGCCGCGAGACGCATGAGTCGCAACGCTTTGCGATATCCTTCGGGGTGAGGCAGTCCAAAATTGCGTCTGAGATTTTCTTTGGTATTGCGGCCTTTCTGTTGACCGATAACAACGATGGGTTCCCCGTCGAGTTTGGCAAGACCCCCAACAATTGCTTGGTCATCTCCAAAGAAACGGTCTCCGTGCAGCTCAACAAAATCAGTGAGGCAGTGTTGGATGTAATCGAGCGAATAAGGGCGTTGGGGATGGCGCGCAAGTTGATATTTTTGCCAGCGCGTCAAGTTGTCAAATATATCGCGTTCAACTTTTTGACGTTTGTCCTTGAGGGCCTGAATTTCGTCAGGCATATCGAGATTTTCGGCTTCGGCCTGGGCTTGAAGCGCTTGAATTTTTTCGTCAATTTCTTTTATGGGCTGTTCAAAGTCGAGGTATGTGGCATCATTCATAAAGTTCTTTCGGCGCGGATACTGTCAATTTTGGTCGATAGAGGCGCGCGTATCCTTACACTTTGGTTACAGTTGGTCAGTTAAGCTGGGTGATGGTTGCTGCGATACGGTTTAGGGCTTCCTGTATATCTTGGGAAGAAGCGGCATAGGAAAAACGCAAATAACCTGACGTGCCAAACCCTGCACCTGGTACGCAAGCTACGCGCGCTTCATCGAGTATGAAGTTGCAAAGGTCAACATCTGAAGTAATTTTGCCCCAATTACTTGATTTTCCAAATAGTTCTGTAATGTCAGGAAAGGCGTAGAATGCGCCTTGCGGCGTTGGGCAACGAAACCCTGGCAGGGCATTAAGACCTTGAACGATCTGGTCTCGGCGTTGTGCAAATGCCTTTCTCATGGTTTCTACACAGTCTTGTGGGCCATTTAAGGCAGCAAGTGCCGCATATTGTGAGATGCTACAGGTATTGGTGGTTTCTTGGCTTTGCACTTTGATCATGTTATTGATGAGTTCTTGCGGCCCCGCACCATAACCAACGCGCCAACCCGTCATGGCATAGGCTTTTGAAACGCCATTGACGGTGAGGGTTTTGGCCATTAACTCAGGCAACAACGCGGCGATAGAGACATGCTCGGCATCATCGTATAGCAGTTTTTCGTAGATTTCGTCCGTTATGACATAAAGGCCTGCACCAGCAATCACATCTGCAATGGCTTGTAGGTCTTGACGAGAATAAACGCCCCCTGTTGGGTTACACGGGCTGTTGAGCATCACCATTTTTGTTTGGGGTGTGATCGCGTCTTGCAATTGGCGTGCGCTCATGCAGAAATTGCGACTGGCTTCTGTAGGCACTATAACGGGATGGCCCCCCATCAGGCGCACTTGGTCTGAATAGCTTGTCCAGTAGGGCGCCGGAATGACAACCTCATCCCCTTCTTCTATTAAAACGACAATGGCGTCAAAAATCGTTTGTTTTGCACCACAGGTGACAATGATTTGTTGGGGAGTATAAGACAGGTTGTTGTCACGCTTAAACTTGTCGCAGATGGCTTCTTTGAGTTCGGGAATGCCTGAGGCCGGGTTTGTATACTTTGTTTTGCCCGTGCGAATGGCGTCGACACCTGCATCTTGAATGTGCTTGGGTGTGTCGAAGTCGGGTTCTCCGGCAACGAGAGAGATCAGATCAACCCCTTGGCGTTTCAGCTCGCCTGCCCGCGCAAATGCAGCGACAGTGGCAGAGGCTTGGATGTTTAAGACACGTTGGGCAAAAGACATAGGGCAATCTATGGTGAACAATGGATAATGAAAAAACTGGGGTCCGTCGTTATTGCACTTAGGTGGTGTACTCGGCATTGATGCGGACGTAGTCGTAGGTTAGGTCACAGGTGTAAAGGGTGGCCGATGATTCTCCGTTGTTGAGATCAATGTCGATGTCGATGTTTGCGGCACCCAAGGATTCAATTGCTTGGTCTTTGTCAAAGGGTAGGCCACCACCGTTACCAAAGATGGGGATGCCTGCCATAGAGACGGTCACTTTTTGCGGATCAATGTCGACGCCGGCATACCCTACCGCACACAAAATGCGGCCCCAATTGGGGTCGCGACCAAAGACAGCCGTTTTAACCAGGCTTGAATTTGCCACCGAGAGGCCAATGGTACGTGCATTGTCAAAAGAGGATGCATGGGTGACATGGATGGTGATGAGTTTGGTGGCGCCTTCGCCATCTCGGGCAATTTGTTTGGCTAAACTTTCGCAAAGGGCGTTGAGGGTTGTTTGGAAGGTTTCAAGCTCGGATTCGGATAGGTTTTGGTTTTCGGCAGCCCCATTGGCGAGAAAGAGCACGGTATCGTTTGTGCTCATGTCACCATCTACAGTAATACAGTTGAAAGATTGCACGACGGCTTTTTTGAGGGCTGATTGCGTTTGTTCTTTTGAAAGCTTGGCATCGGTGGTAATAAACGAGAGCATTGTGGCCATGTTGGGCGCAATCATGCCAGCTCCTTTGGCAATGCCCGAAATGGTGATGGTTGCACCGCCAAGTGTGAGCTGAACCGTTGCTTTTTTGGGCACTGTATCGGTGGTCATTATGGCATTTGCAGCGTCATCCCATCCATTTTCGCTTAGCTGAGGAAAGCCGATTTCAATCCCGTTTTTAATTTTATCAAGTGGCAAGGGTACGCCAATGACGCCTGTGGAGTTGATCAACACATCTTCTGTTGCGCATCCGATCTTTTCAGCAGCCCAAGCCGCCGTTTGTCTGGCGTCAAGTAAGCCTTGGTCTCCGGTGCAGGCGTTGGCATTTTTGCTGTTAACCACAATGGCTTGTGCTTGTCCATTTTCCAAGTATTCACGGTTAACGGCCACCGGTGCGGCAAAAACGCGGTTGGTTGTAAATGTGCCTGCTGCTGTTGCTGGGCGGTCTGAAACGATGAGTGCGAAGTCTTTGGCATTGTTGGGTTTGAGCCCACAATGGATCCCTACGGTTTTAAAGCCTTTGGGGGGATGGATGCTGCCTTCGGTGATGTTCACGGCAAACCTCGAAGAAATTATTTAGGAATTGAAACCAAATGACAGCGGTAGATGCGTAAGTCAAGCGGACGGCAGACGACTGTTGATCCTAAGGTTAAAATAAGGATCGTTTGATGTTCCGCACGGCTTGGCGGAGACGGTGCTCATTCTCAACTAAAGAGATGCGCACATATCCTTCGCCCTGGTCGCCAAAACCAATACCCGGAGCGACGGCTACTTCGGCTTCTTCCATGAGTTTGAGGGCAAAGTTCATGGACCCCAGATGACGGTGTTTTTCGGGAATAGCTGCCCAAACAAACATGGAAGCCTTGGGGGGGGTGACGGGCCAGCCAATGCGGTTGAGACCTTCAATCAGGGTGTCGCGCCTGCTTTGATACATGGCCGTTGATTGGCGAACACAATCTTGTGGGCCATCTAAGGCTGCAATGGCTGCCACTTGAATGGGTGTGAAGACACCGTAGTCGTAGTAGTTCTTGATAATGGATAGGGCTTTGATCACATCGGGGTTGCCCAAACAAAACCCGACTCGCCACCCGGCCATGTTGTATGATTTGGACATGGTATAAAACTCAACGCCAATTTCTTTGGCCCCTTTGACTTGGAGCAGGCTGGGCACTTTGAAGCCATCATACGCAATGTCGGAATAAGCCATGTCGTGGACAATGATGATCTCTTGGCGTCGCCCAAAGTCCACGAGTTCTTCAAAGAACGAAATGTCAACTGTAGCCGTTGTGGGGTTGTGCGGAAAGTTGAAGATCATCACTTTGGGTTTGGGCCAAATCTCGCGTGACAGCATTTGCAGATCGGGTATAAAATCCTTGTCTGGGCGCAAGGGCAAACTGAGAACGTTGCCATTGGCAATGGTGACACCATACATATGAAGTGGATAAGCTGGATTGGGCACAATGGCCAAATCGCCTGGATCAAGGAGTGCCAAGCAAATATGTGCCAAACCTTCTTTGGAACCGATGGTGACAATGGCTTCTGTGTCGGGATCTAAGTCGACATCAAATTTTCGTTTATAATGCCTACAGATCGCACGCCGAAGGCCAGGAATGCCTGCCGATGGGGCGTATCCGTGGCTGTTGGGGTCGCGGGCTACTTCGACCAATTTGTCTACGATGTGCTGCGGGGTGGGTTGGTCGGGGTTACCCATGCCGAGATCTATTATATCGACCCCTTTGCGGCGCAATTCCATTTTGCGTGCATTGACTTGGTGAAAGACATAGGGTGGGAGACGGTCTACACGGCGGGAATTAATTTGCATTTTTTTCTCATTTGGTAAAGGGTCAATCTAAACGGGTTTTTTTTCGATGGTTAACAAACCGTCGCGCATGAGTTTAAAGGTGAAACTGTCGACCAAAGCAAGCCAACTGGCTTCAATGATATTTTCCGATACGCCCACAGTACTCCAGGTGCGTTTGCGGTCCGAAGATTCGATGAGTACGCGCACTTTTGCAGCTGTGCCGGTTGCGCTGGAAAGCACGCGTACTTTATAATCTTCGAGGTGTACGCCCTTGAGGGATGGATAAACTTGCTCTAATGCTTGGCGAAGGGCAGCATCTAATGCATTTACTGGGCCTGCACCGTCGCCTGCCGTGTGAAAGGTTTTTCCATCGATCTTAATTTTGACCACGGCCTCAACTTCGCTACTGCGTGTTGATCTGTGATTAAATGTGCGATAGTTGATGAGTTCAAATGGGGGGCGAATGGTGCCCAAAGTACGGCGTGCTAAGATTTCAAATGATGCTTCCGCAGATTCAAAGACGTGGCCTTCGTGCTCGAGCTCTTTGATCTTTTGCAATAATTTCTGAGCGGTTGGGTGGCGTTTGTCTAAGCCGGGTATCAGATGATCCAGTTTGGCGACCATGGTTGCCCCGCCCGATTGTTCTGAGAGTAAGAACCGGCGTTGGTTGCCTACAGCGGTTGCATCACAGTGTTCGTAGGTTGCTGGCTGTTTGAGCATAGCATCAATATGAACACCGCCTTTGTGCGCAAACGCACTTTCACCCACATAGGCTTGGCGATGGTCGTGATAGACATTGGCCACTTCGCTGACGAAGCGGGAGACTTCCATCAATTTGACCAAGTTTT
>JBLHJX010000015.1:0-41681 GCA_047619225.1 Candidatus Latescibacterota bacterium | reverse complement strand
CGGCACAGACACCGCTGCCAACAACATCATATACACCACACCCAATTCATCACCCGTCAACCCCTTCCGCCGATTCACAAGCTTCATCAACGGATTGAGCACCACCACCAAAAGAATGAACACCGATGCCAAACCCAACGGAAAATAATTGGTCGTCATATGCGTCGAATGCACAACCCATTCAGAATACGGCGCCAACAGATTCACACCCACCACCGCCAAAACCCCAACAATCAAAGCCTTTGGCGTAAGAATACGGCGCTTTTGTTCCGTCGGTTCGATCATTTTGTCTTGCACTATTTCTGCCACCCAAAGCCCTCTCTTAATCCGCTGCAATCTAAAAAACACACGTCGTGCCGAGCCAGCACGATACGCACCCGAAGCACGACATCACGAACTTCTCAAAGCTTCATTTTTTTATCTTAAAGAGATATGGTATATTCATTGATTCCCCATCATAATCAGGACACATTGGACCTGTATATTTGTTCCCTTAGACCCTCAATCCTTTTACTTTTAGGAGCTTCTCATGGAACCCGTAGAGCTTTATAATCGTGTCTACCAATGGTTATTTCAAAACGGCTTAGACTTCATCCAGTCACTGCTCGAATTCGTAATCATTCTCATTGTTGGCAAAATCGCCATCAGCATCATCTGCCGTGTCACATATCGTATTTTACACCAAGCCGACAGAGTCTCAGACATCCTTGAAAAATTCACAGTTGATATATTGGGAAAGGTTCTGTGGGTGCTCGTTTTATTGGTCGGCATTTCCAGCTTTGGTGTCAATGTGGTACCCATCATTACCGGGCTGGGTGTTGGCGGATTCATCCTCGGTTTTGCATTTCAAGAAACCTTAGGCAACCTCGCAGCGGGTCTGATGCTCTTGCTCAATGCGCCATTTAAGGTTGGCGATTTTATCGAAGCGGCAGGCACAGGGGGTGTGGTCCAAGAAATGAATCTTATGGCAACAACACTCACCACGCCCGACAATAAAAAGATCCTCATTCCCAACAACAACATCTGGGGGGGCAATATTGTCAACTATTCTGCCATGGACACCCGTCGTGTAGATATGACCGTAGGCATCTCTTATACTGCAGATATCGGAAAAGCCATTGGGGTTATTCGCGACGTCATCAAGAACAACGAAAATGCTCTCAAAGACCCCGAATGTGTTGTTGAAGTCGTTGAAATGGGTGATTCATCCGTCAATCTCGTGGTGCGCCCGTGGTGCAACACGGCTGATTATTGGGCCGTTTTTTTCAGCCTCCAACGCAATATCAAAGAAAGCTTAGATGCCAACAACATCGAAATCCCCTTCCCACAAATGGATGTACATCATCACGGTTTTCCGCAACAAAGCTAATGAAAGAGAAAGGATCAATCAATGAAATATCTTTACACGCTTCTATGTATAGCCCTTTTCATCACCGCCACACAAGCCCAAGACGCCCCTGTCTATGGCTGGAACACCCAAATGGTATTTTCTCTGGGCCTCACCCAAGCCAGTTTTAGCAACTGGACCAAGGGCGGTGAAAGTTCATTTGCTTGGCAAACCAACCTTAAGAGTCGGTTTACCAATGAGCAAGAAGGATTTAATTGGGACAACAAAGCCAAATTTTCGTTTGGACAAAGCAAGGTGGGGAATACAGGAACCCGAAAAATTGCCGATGAAATGAAGTTCGAAACCATCTTCACACTCAAACGCAACCTGCATTTGAATCCATTTGTATCGGCCACGGCCCTCACCCAATTCACTTCGGGCTACGATTATAGCAGCACGACCAAAACAAAAGTCTCAAACCTTCTTGACCCAGGGTATTTCACACAAAGCGCTGGCATAGGGTATTCCCGAAACGATGAATTCAAAACCCGCTTAGGTGCCACCTTCAAAGAAACCACGACACGCGACTTCACCAGTTATGCCGATGACCCAGATACACCAGCAATTGAAAAAACAAGAATTGAAGGCGGTATCACAGGTGTTGCAGTGCTCAACCGCAAGGTCAGCAAAAACATCACCTACACATCCGAACTTGTCGTTTTCTCCAACCTCAAAGCCTTCAACGAAATTGACGTCAACTGGGAAAACTTCTTCTTGGCCAAAGTCGCCAAATATATCAATGTCACACTTGCCATCGATTTGGTATATGACCGCGACACCATTAGCGAATGGCAATTTCGCGAAGTGCTCTCCGCAGGTTTTACATACGACATTTTTTAAACACATGACCCATAATCATCAAAGAGAGGATCAAAGCTTATCTCCTGATCCTCTCTTTGATCACCCTCGCCTCTCAATCCTACCAGCTTACCACCAAATTCATTTTGCCAAGTGTTATACCGATTTTGAAGGCTCTTGCTGTTACCCTTTGCGACTCGCTCTCCGCGCTTTGTATTTCACTCCCCAAACCATACGCGCATCGGCGTACCTTCCAAAATAGCGGCCTGTTCACCCAAGCTCAATCCCCATTCTTCTCTGACCAATGCCAAATGCTGTGCATAAGTCGATTTCTTCAGCCACAACTCACACGGAAAGTCCGATCCCCACATACACCGATCAGCACCAAACACATCCACAATTTCCCTAACAATCCCCTTCATATCCTCAAAAGGATACCCTTCATCCGATCCTGTCACCGAAAACGTTAACTTCACATTTAAATTCTTAAACCCCACCAAATCAACCACCCGCTTCACCGTCTCAGAATCCACCCCATCCGCCGCTTTTGGATAGGCCGCATGGTCCAACACCACAGGCACCCCAGGATATGCCCTTAATAGCTCAGCCAATTCTCCCGTAAACTGCGATTGTATATGCGCACAAATCACCACACCCAAGTCCTGTGCCTTTTGCCACAACCGATGCGCCCCCACCTGATCATAAACCGCAGGTGATGTTTTGGTGGGCTCCATCCGCAAACCCTTCACATTGAACCCACCCACCAATCGTTCCAGTTCCCCCACACTCTCTTCAGCCGCCGGATCTAACGTACAAACACCCACCGCCCAAGCCGCATTTGCCCGCGCGGTATCAGCCAACAAACGATTGTCCCACTGATAGGCCGATCCCGTCTGTACCAAAACCACACGCCCAATCCCATTATCTGCGATCTCCTTCTTCAAATGTTCGATCGTGCCCTTACCTTCAGGCGGTCGCAACGGGTCGGGCTTCTTTGGATATAAAGTTTCGTCTTCGTGATAAATATGCGCGTGTGTATCAACGATCGTCATATCTCAATGCCTCCGTAATCAATCACTACTAAGGTTTTCACTCCCAACCATAAACCCACGAACTGAACCAATAATCATCAATGTAATCCATTCTCGAGTGACAATCAAATGCCTTTTTTCCATATAGTTAT
Organism: Candidatus Latescibacterota bacterium; assembly: GCA_047619225.1. GTDB lineage: Bacteria > Latescibacterota > UBA2968 > UBA2968 > UBA2968 > JABIFK01. The sequence continues at coordinate 38,313 of JBLHJX010000015.1, read as the reverse complement.
GGCAGAATCCCAACGGACTTTCCAATTACAGTCAAGGGACGCTTCACAGGCAAATCCATTCGTGGCAAACTCAATGGCGGAGGGATTACAAATATCAGTTTACAAACCACCAATGGCAGCATCGAAATCGATCACAGATAGACAGTCTGTTTCCACTTGAAGAACTCCCATAAAAAAAAACGGATGATTCGTGTGAATCATCCGTTTTTTATTTCTATCTCTTTTAAACACTATAACAGCGAATCACCAACACCAACGTCTTTGCCTCCCCAACGCAAGATATCTCCATTGACCGCAATTCTTTGTTCAACTATGCCACCATGTGCCACCAACATGCCACCGGCATCCGCATCGGTCTCTCCAGATCCCGCCCGAACCCAACCCTCTCCAGATTCTGCCTGCACAAAATAAAACGCTTTTTGATCTTCAAACCCAATGCGCCCAGCAATCGCTGCCCGACCACCCTCAGCCGTTGCAGGAAACGCATCAACCTGAACCACGGGTGACGTTTCTCCCGCTCGAATCGGATACAACACATAAGACATCACCACCGTGCCCGTGCCTTCAGCTTTAAAAACCGGTGTGGGAATCGGTTGGCATTCATAAGGTTTACCACGCGGAATCCAACCCTGAACAGTAGGTACTTCTTGACCCGAAACCACCTCAACAGAAAACTCTGTATTGGCAACGCCATAGATCCCAAAATTGCTTTCCCCTTCTGCATTCCGTGTTTCCACACCATGCCCGTTCATAACCAGCTCGGCATCGTCCGCATCCAAATGAAACATCGCTTCATAAGAATGTGATTTTTCATCCGACGGTTTAAGAAAATCTGTCACAATCCAAAAGTCAGGCTTTACATACAAAATCGACCGTGTGTGTGTGACCGTTGTATCACGATCTGGCCCATACCCCAAATCATAACTGGCCGAAACATAATCATGCGTCGCTTCCGATATCCACGTATGCGGCAACGGCTCAGACACCACATATTCTTCACGGGCTTTGCCCCGTTGGTTCTGCTCCATCCCATCCACCATCACCGTATTATGCGCCCGTGTCGACAGCACATACGTTCGCCATTGAGATGAATCGTACGGATAATTTCCAGGGTCCACAATATGCACACGCCCGTGAGCATACACCACCATATTCAACTTGTCTTCGTGCTGATGCCCATAACCAAACGGTCCGCCATCAAAAAACAAATACCGATCTTGTTCATCCCATCCAGATCGCATCACAAAGTGCCCTGCATACGGAAATGCACTCGACACATTATCAGGTACAGCCCCTTCTTTGCGATTAGTCGCCGCCCATTGAAAATCCTTTCGATGGGGGAAAAATTTAAAACCGCCACGCAAGTACGTACTGATATCCGTCTGTCCCCCATCATTCAAGGCAGGCATCAACAGATTGGGCATCGCCATAAACAAATCGTAGTGATACATGCGCTCCAACTTGGTCACAAAATCTTCAGGCACAGGCATGTCATTCAATTGTCCAACAGCATATCCCATCACAAAGTTGCGCAAACTCACCTGATGATAACCACTCGAAAGCTCTATCTGCGCCCCATCGGGATACACCTGTTCATCCAATTCGAAATACAAAGATTGAAGAGCCGAATCACGCCATTTGGCCGATTCTTTAAACATTGGAAACAAAACGCCCACATGATACTGCCCATTGGCTTGCATCGTTTGCCAGTTGCCACCACGTGGCCACAGCGTCAAATGCCGTGCGTGTTCCACCATGCTCCTAACCATCAAACACACATCATCATCGGTAAACGTCGGTGACGATAAAAAGTAATAAAACGCAGCAGGCCACGTTTGTCCCATCCGAATTCCGCACTCAATCGTACGCCAACAATTTGTCTGATCGGTGCCCATCTTAGCATCCACTTTCCAGCCGTTGCCATCTTCATTTACAGGCACCAACACATTGCCAATCCAATGCCGCAACTGCCGCACAAAAGCCTGCGCATATTTCTCATCGCCCGTTCGCCAATAGGCCTGCCCAAGTATCACCCAAAATGGATGGCGCGACAATTGCCACGTCCATTCCTTGTAATTAATTGGATCCAACTCCCAATTAATCTCATCCCCAAAATCTTGCTCCACCCGACAACTCGTGAGCACATTGGCCACAATGCGATCCGCAAAATCTAAATCCACCTCCTTCACGGCTCGATCTCCCACCCGCACCAACTCTACCTCCGCATCGCGGTCTTGTGGCTCAGATCGCTTCTTCCAATCCGAAAACCAAATCGGTTTCTCTCGCGTACGAACATGCGCGGCAAATGCCTTCCGCGCACCCACCCAATCACCTGCCTCCACAGCCACCTTCACCACATGCAAATCATCACACGACAGATCCATCGCCTCAAAAAAACCCTTCTCACTTAAACGGGGTCCAGCCATCACTGCCTCCAATACATGAATGACGCTCAAGACATCTTGACAAATATCTAGATCCACCTATACTTTCCCATCCACTAAATCAACCACTTGCACTTATAGCTTCTCTTGCTTTTCCAAACCTGACGCTTCAGCGTCCCATACACGACACTTTATGCACACACCCAACCCCCTCGTCCTCGAAGCCCAGTCCCGTGTCTGCACCGGCCCACACCAGTCGCGACCCCTCGGCAGAAAACCCGATGACCCGCAACCCGAACCTGTACTCGATGCCATCATCCAAACCCTCATCGGCGAACACGAACTACCTGTGTCCACTGCCCAAATGGGCGCGTTCTTCGTCGCAATGAACTTGCGACGCAACTTCCCACCAGAAACCAACTGGAGCCATGCCGAAATCCAAGCCTTCGCCCAATATAATGCCCAACTCCAAAAACACCTAACACCAGATCTCAAGTTCATCCTCGGCCTTGAACTCGACTGCCCGCCCCAAACTGAAACTGAAACCATCGTCATCACCGCACTCAAGATCATCTTCCAAAACCAACACCTATCTTACCAACACACGCGCAAAATGTGCGAAGCCATCCTCACGAACCAAGTACGCGACGCATTAAAGGGTGCCGCACTCATTGGCCAACGCATGAACCGCGAAACCGATGATGAAGTACGCGGTTATCTCGACTCGGCATTCTCACCCGACAACGTTCACTCCGTCAACGTCACGAACCTCACCCACTTTGGACAACCCTACAACGGCTCCACACGCTACTTCAAACCCACCCTCTTTGTCGCTGCAATTCGCGCAGCCCTCGGTCGCCCTACAGTCCTTCACGGCGTAGACACGTTGCCCCCAAAGTGGGGTATTACCGAAGAACAAATTCTCACAGCACTCGGGTGCCGCACCAATCTATCGCTTCAAGAAGCCGCCGAGAATCTCGAAAACTCAGACATAGGTTTTGCCTACATCAGCCAACGCGAATACGCCCCCCAAGCGTATGCTATTCGCGACATCCGTGCCCACATTGGCAAACGCCCCCCCTGGTCCGCCACCGAAAAAGCCCAACAGATCTTCACGTGCTCAGGCTCAAACCACATCGTCATCGGGTATTATCACGCCGGTTATGAACGCCCTCTCCTCGACCTCGTCTGGCAACGCAATTTCCAGTCGGCCCTCGCCATCAAAGGCGAAGAAGGCACCAGCCATTTTTCATTACGCTTGGGCAAACCATCAGATGAAACACGCAAAGCCATCAACTACGCCCAAGGTTTTCATCGCACCAATGACCTACGCCAAGACTTCGCCTGCGACGTCGATCCTGCAACGTACAACTTAGAACACGATCCCAACCCACGCCCCGAAGCCGTCGATCCACAAACATTCGCCCAACTCGGCCTATCGGCCCTCTCTGGCGAAAAAAACCACATATACGACCGCCTCATCCTCAATACCGCTCTCACAGATCACCTCCTTGGCTTCACTGACGATCCACAGCAAGCCATTTCAGAAACCCGCATTGCCATCGACTCTGGTCGGGCGCTCGCCCATCTCCAAGCCTATCTCACAAACAACGCCAAATAACAAAATCCAGCATGATTCAAAAGTGACGATTTCGGGGTTGCTGGGCAGGGGGAGCCCCACAGGGGCTTTGTTGATGTCGCGAGGAGATTTTTATCCCCTTGTGCTGTTCGGTCAATTGTTACCCGCTATTGAACCATGCTGAAAAAAAGGCCCAGCCGAACTCTCGGCTGGACCTTTCATTGTTCATTGCTTTCAATTTCCTGCCCAACGCACCCCCTGCGTAATCACTTGCTGCATCGTAGGTCTTTCAAACGTATTAGGGCCATGACCAAGCGTGGTATAAAACACCCGTCCATCTCCATAATTTTTCACCCACGCCATCGGGTGTTGTTTGCCACTCCATTCAGCTGTTGCCAACACGTGAATATCAGGGTCCCACGCAGACATATAAATCTCATCTTCTACTTCAAAATCTTCCACCCCCCGCATAATACGATGGTTGGCATCGGCAATATTCACCGTAAACGTCAAACCCGGTGGATGCCAATTGGCATGCCCACCAATCAAATCCACGGCCTGTCCACCAATCCACCACGCAGTGCCGTGAATGCCCACCAACCCTTTGCCACCCGATACAAAATTAAAAAGCCCATCTTCTTGTTCCGTTGTCAAATCGGGCACCCGCTTGCTCGACCCATCGGCTTGTTTTTCAGATCGCCGGAATCCCGTGCCAAAAACCAGCACATCAAATGTATCCATCTTATCCGAATGCAAGATATCCTTATCATCTTCCATTTTCACATCCAGATCATCCGCCTCTGTTAAAAACCCATGAATCACTTCCGCACTTTCGTTAAAGCGATGATTCGTTCCAGACAGTACAAGCACATTCATAACAACCTCCTACGAAATAACTGCTGTGGAATGGGGCAAATAAGATCTCCCTTGCGCCCGTGTAGCTTGAGAATTTGATTTATAGGGATCATCTGCTATTACGCATCTATCAAAATTATTGCAAGTCGCGTTGCACAGCTGAAAATTCCGAGGTATACTTATAATTAGGACAGATGGCTTCAAAACATCGATTGATTATATATCGTCAATAAATATAAAGCGTATTTGTCTTTATCCACGCCACCATGGAAGGGTTACCATGCAAACGTTAAAAGAGGTGTTTCAACGAGAAGACGAACGATTCAACTTGAAGAATGGAGCCATCTGCATTTCGATTGTCGTTCTCATTGTCTTTTTGGCTTTTGCCTTTAGAGGCGTGCACGTTTCCCTTCAACAATCCCCCCCATCAACACAAATATTCCCAACGGCTGATGATGCAACCGATAATTAAAAATCACACATCTCCGTCCAACCGCAGGTTCATAGCCTGCGGCTTTTTTTATCTTAGGCCTGTTCCTCGTAGGTGCGGGTATAACAACAATGGGATCGTTCCAAAGCCTTAATTATTCTCGCAACCCAAACCCCTGATCTGATAAGAAGGTGTCCAATTCCGCTCGGTCATGAAAGCGACCCGTGCGCCCAGCCACCACACGCGTCCATCTCGGATCACGGTCGTGCATGCCCTCTGATTGGTAAAAAGTCGTCATCGATTCATCATACGCGGTCATGTATGCATGGTGCGTTTCATCATCCAAATACTGTTCTTTGTGTAAAACCGCTCCCAAAGGCAAACGCGGTTTACAGGCAGGGTCTATTGCAGGATATCCGATACATAACCCTGCAACGGCATATACAAATGGCGGCAACCCAAGCAATGCGCCCACAGCCTTCGGCTCATTGCGCATCGCCCCGATCATGCAAATACCCAAGCCCATAGACTCTGCCGCAACCGATACATTCTGCATCACCAGAGCCACATCCACCGTGGCAATCAACAAGGCTTCGGCATAATCGCCATCAAAACGCTCACCTTCATGCATGACATTGGCCATGCGATCCCGATACAAATCAGCACAAAAAACCAGAAAAGCCGCACTCTCATGAATCTGTTTCTGATCGGCACACAATTTGGCCAATTCTGCTTTGCGCGCCACATCGGCCACATGAATCACGCTATAAGTCTGCAAATTGCTTGATGTGCTCGCACTTTGCCCACATTGGATGAGTGTTTCAAGCACACCCACATCCAAAGGTCGATCCTCAAACTGGCGGATGCTTCGGTGCGCTTTTAACAAATCGATGGTTGGATTAGACATCGCATTCTCCTTTTAAAGGTCGCCCCAATATGCCTTCTGCGCCTCGTGATGTCAACTGCGAACCCATTGACATTCCTTACGATAGAGATTAATATGTCACCCAACTATGTCCTATGAAAAAATATGCATATTCCGCACAGGTGCATTGGGTGATGTCATTCTCACGCTGCCCGTTATTCACAATCTGCATCACGCTTTCCCAAGTGCGCAGATAAACATCATTGGCAACACCCGCCTATTGTCTCTTGCCCAAGCAGACCATATCCAAACCCTCGATATAGACCGCGCCATATGGGCACCCCTCTTTGCATCTCACACCCAATTCTCACAAGAACTCACCCATCAATTCCAAAACACCGATCTCGCCATCTCCTACCTACCCGACCCCGACCAGATCCTCACCAAAAACTTGCACCGCCTTGGCATCTCCCAGATTATGACCCATCCCCCCAAACCCCAATTAGTTATTCACGCCATTGATCACCTGCTCGCGCCCCTGCGTGACCTCAACATTCCCACACCAGAGATCCAGCCCAAAATTTACCTCTCTGAAACCGACCACCAAGACACCGTGCCCTATCTCCCAAGTTCTCCAACCCTCCTCATCCACCCCGGCAGTGGTGGCAAAGACAAATGCTGGCTGCCCGAACACTTCGCCTCGGTTGCAGACACACTCGTTCGCCAAACAAATTGCCAAATCTTCATTTCATCTGGCCCAGCAGATGGCGACCTTGCCCAAAAGATAACCCACCTCATGACCGAAAAATCTACCTTGCTCCCCCAATTACCCCTGCGCCAACTCGCCGCATTAATGACCACCTGCACCGCCTATTTGGGCAACGACAGCGGCCCCTCACACCTCGCAGCAGCCGTAGGTTTACCCGCCATCGTCCTCTTCGGCCCCACAGATCCCCAAATATGGGCACCCCGCGGCCCATCCGTTCACATCATCCGATCATCCAATCAGAAGATGTCATCCATTTCTCCAAATCACGTCATCAAAACGATCCACCCCCTACTCCCTAATTCTTGCTAAAGAGCGCATCTATTTTCTCACATCAAGCCACCAAAGCCATCCACCTCTAATCCCGAATCTCAATTCCTGCCCCCAAACTCCTAATCCTCCCCTCTTGATCTCTAAACCCTGACTCCGAATCCCTGACGCCTAATCCTTTTCCCTTGATCCCTGACCCTTATCCTCCTTGACGATTCACCCTAATCTCGGTAACATTACCCTTTGCTCCCGAACAATCACAGACGTCAATCACCCATCAACTATCGCTTATGCATGCACTTCTCATAGTAGACCACGGATCACGCCGAGCCGAAGCCAATCTCATGCTCGAAGAAGTCGCTCATCTGTTGCGCCAAAAGCGCCCCAATCTCATAGTCCACATTGCCCATATGGAATTGGCAGAACCAACCATTGAGCAAGGCGTTCAAACATGCATTCAAGAGGGTGCCACAGAAATTATCGTGCACCCCTATATGCTATCACCGGGCCGTCATGCAACCCAAGACATTCCACAAATGGTACGCGAAGCCGCCAAAGACTTTCCCAACATGACAATCACCACAACAGCCCCACTGGGCCTTCACGAAAAACTTGCAGACATCGTGCTCGAACGCGCCAACCTTTAAGAAAGTGGCAGAGCGTAAAGGGCAAAGAGCTGGGCGTTTAAACATCTTTTGCGCTGCACCCAGCCCCCCCCGCTCCGCGATTCATTATTATGAAGACCGAAAATCCGCCACAATCTCTTCGCCGCGTCTGGTACGTCACCGGTGCCCACCTCACCATTGACTTTTACATGACGCTTACCCCGCCCCTGTGGGCATTCTTTAAAACCTACTTTGCACTCACCGTGGCACAATTTGCCTATTTGCCTTCGGCCATCGTCTTTTGCGGCTCCATCACCCAACCCTTAATGGGTTATTTCAGCGATGGACGCAACCGTATGGCTCTGGTTGCATTGGGCGTGCTCATCTGTGGTGTCTTCGTCTCTTGTATCGGCTTTGCACCCTCGGCCTTTTTCCTCGCCCTCTTTCTGATTTGCGCTGCATTTGGCTCTTCGCTCTTCCACCCCACAGCAGGCGGGTTGGTCACTGCGCTCGCGCCAAAACGTGCGAACTTGGCCATGGCCATTTTCCTCACGGGCGGTACATTGGGCATGACCTTCGCCTCTGTTGCAGGCACACAAATTGTAGAACGCTATGGTTTGGATTACCTCTGGATCATTGCCATACCCGCGCTTATTTTGGCGCCCTTCATCTATTATCAATCGCGTCAAATGTCAGAGGGCGAACGCAACGTCAACGTAGGAAAAATCGACTTCTCCGTCTTGCGCGCCGCCGAAACACGCCCGCTGTGGACCCTCTATTTCATCAGCGTATTCCGCTCCATTATCCACACCGGATTTGTGAGCTTCACAGCCATTTTGGGCGAATCTCGGGGTTGGTCCACAGGGGAAATTGGCTGGATATTTTCAGGTTATCTGCTTGCCAGCACCATCGGTCGTATGCTTGGCGGTTTCCTTGCCGATCGCATGTCCCAACGCAAACTTTTGGCATTCTCTTGTGGTTCTTCCGCCATCTTTCATGCGGCGTTCTGCCTCACCGATGGCCCACTCTCCATCGCATGCTTTTGGATGGCGGGGTTTTTATTCGATTTGGGCATCACCACCAATATCGCCCTCGCACAGCGTTTTTTGCCCAACAATACCAGCACTGCAACAGGATTGATCATGGGGTTTTCCTGGAGCGTAGCGGGCCTCGCCATGTTGGGTGTGGGCCGTGTTGCCCAATGGACATCCACAGCAACAGCACTCACGGGTGTGTCCCTTTTTCTCATTCCCGCCACAATCTTGGTCGCCTTTTTACCCTCCGAATCCCAACGCGCAGCCATTGACAAAGAGAATCAAGATGCCAAAGAAAATACGCTCACGCCATGATCTTCAAGCCAAAAAAATAAAAAAAACCATGCATCATTTTACACGCTTTTGTCTTCTGCTCACAGCCTTCTTTTTGCTGTCTTGTGAACATATCTTCGCCCAACCACTGATTACACCCGGCGAAATTCTCGTTAAATTTCATAACGCTGCGACAAAACCCTCCTCCAGTGACTTGCAAAACATCGCCCAACAATACGGCGTCACCGGCACCGAATCACTTGCACCAACACGTCTCACAAAACCCACACAATCACACCCATTTTCCAATCTCTACAAAATCCACCTCACCGGCGACCCAATCGCAGCAGCACAAGCATATGCCAAACAATCCTCCGTTGTATATGCCCAGCCCAATCACCTGTTTTACCCGCACGTCACACCCAATGACCCACAATATGCCATTCAATTCGGCCTTACCAACATCCATTGGCAAACCCTCTACGATGCATTGCCACCGTCCCAAAAACAAGTGGTGGTGGCCATTCTCGATTCAGGCGTAGACATCACCCACGAAGACTTGCAAGCAAACATTTGGCAAAATGACAGAGAAGCCAATGGGCAACCGGGAGTTGATGACGATGGCAATGGGTATATTGACGATATTCACGGTTGGGATTTTACCGACGCCCCCAATATTCCCGGGCACGGAGATTCTATAGACCGCGACAATGACCCCAGTGACGAGACGTCGCACGGCACCAATATATCAGGCGTGATCGCCGCCGTAGCCAACAACAACATTGGCATCGTGGGCATTGCGCCCGACGCCAAAATCATGCCCATACGCGCAAGTGCATCACTGCTTGCTGGCGGCAGTTTCCTTCAAGAAGACGACCTCGCCGCAGGTATCCTCTACGCTGTTGAAAATGGTGCTCACATCATCAACATGAGTTGGGGCGGCCCAGAAAATGCGCTTGTCATTCGCGATGCCCTTACCTATGCAGCAAGTCAAGGCCTTGTGCTTGTGGCAGCGGCAGGAAACAGTGGCGAACCGGGCCTATCTTATCCTGCTGCCAACAACAACACCCTTGCCGTTGGGGCAACAGATCGCTCAGACGCCCTTGCAAACTTTAGCAGCACAGGCGCCGCCATAGATGTGGTCGCACCAGGTCTCAACATTCTCACCACACAATTGGGCAACACCTACACCACCCGCTCGGGAACTTCTTTGTCAGCACCTCATGTTTCTGGCATCGCGGCTTTGATTTTATCGCGCAACCCCACCCTCAATGCACAACAGATTCGCAGTCTCATCAACAGCACAGCCAAAGATCTTGGCGCGGCAGGTTTTGACAACAGCTTTGGCGCTGGCCTCCTTGATGCGAGCGCACTCGTCAACCGCATCAGCACTTTTCCACCCACAGCCGAAATTCTCACGCCAGAAAATGCAAGTGGTGTCGCTGGCAACGTGCAAATCAGTGCCACCCTAACAGGTGCCGAAATCAATTCTTATCGCCTGTCCTATGGCATTGGCCACCAACCCACTTCTTGGACAGCTTTAACCTCAGGTACACCACAAGAAAATATTCAACAAATCTGGAATGTGAGTGGCATTCAAGACACCATCGCAGTCGTGCGTCTCGAAGCCAACCTTGCAGACGGCCGCATCCTCGAAGACCGTGTACAAGTTAATATTCAAGCCGAGGCGCCAACCATCTCCGCCTTGGTCTATGGCCCCACTTTAGATGGCGCCCGTTTAACTTACGAATTTCGCTGGCTCACCGATCAACGAACGCTTGGTGGTGTGGCCTACCAGCACTTTGGCGCTTCCCATTTCGACACCCTATTCACGGGTCAAGTAGATACGGGACACCGTATCAGCCTACCCGACAACCTACCAGCAGGGCCACTCACTTTCCACGTGATAGCCAAAAGTGACAATGGCAAAACAGGTACCGTCAGCCCTCCCGATTTTACCTACGTCCCGTTTCGCATTCCCACAAATGGATACACAGAAGTCGGCACCTTGCCCAACGGTTTTCTCGCAGACCACCCCACAGACTTCAACGACGATGGCCTACCCGAAATTGTGCTCATGCCTTATATCGAAGGCCAAACCTTTAGTCCCGTTCAAATCCTCGAGCGAAGCACCGATGGCACCTTTACAACCATTTTAACCACCACAGAAAGCTTTCTGCCTTGGGCTATTGGTGATGTCACCGCCGACGGACGAGACGATCTGCTGGGTGCTGCACTCTTAAAGCTCATGGTATTTCAACGCAGCACGATCAACCCATTCCCAAACCAACGCATTCTCGATTTAAGTGACACTTGGGGGGGAGAAATTGCAGACACCGACGAAGATGGCATCAACAATATCATAGCACGCTCAGGCACCGACCGAGGCATCCGCATTTTACAGCGCGACGACAGAGCCGACATTCGCGAGCAAATCTTTCTATTTGATCCCACCACGGGTTCAGGTGACCTCGGCACACGGTTTGTCGTAGCCGACTTTGATGGCGATGGTTTCACCGAAATCCTCGCGGGTGATGCCGATGGGGATCTCTGGATCACGGAACATCGCATTGACAGTTATACCCAAACATGGCTCTCATTCGGTGAAGGCGATGCCCGGTGGATTGGCGGCGGCACCGACATTGACAACGACGGCCAAATCGAATTTGCAGTTGCCCGCGCCACCACCGACAGCAACGACGAATTCAATGGCTATTGGGATCTTGAAATTTACAGCATGACCGGGCCAGATACCTATGCCATCGAATGGGCAACCCGCATCACCGGTGTGGCCACCACTGGTAATGGCATCATCTCTGGTGATGCCGATGGAGATGGTCGCGATGACCTCATCGTATGCCTGCGTCCAGACCTTTATATCTTCCGCTCAGATGCACCAAACCTTTACCGCCCCGTCTGGCACACCCAAGTCAGCCTCATGCACCGCCCCATGCTGGCCGACCTCGACACCGATGGCCTACCCGAAATCCTGTTCAACCACAACGGTGCCATTCGCATTGCCGAACGCTCCGAACCGGCCTATACAGTCGTCTCACCCCAAATCATCACAGCACGCCCTTTGGGCATATCCAGTGCCGAAATCGACTGGATGCAAACACCCGAAGCAACAACCTATCGCATCTACCGCGCAAAAGGTGATTCATCCCTCACTCTTCTCACAACCCTCTCTGACCGCACCCTCTTCACCGACACAGCCCTCATAGAAAACCAAACCTATCGTTATCAAATCACGGCACTTCTTGCAGATGGCACAGAGCTGCGTTCAGGTATCGCATCAATCACGCCCAACAAACCCCCAACAGTGACAAACCTAACCATCAAAAACACAAACCAACTCGAAATTCAATTCAGCGAACCGATGGCAGAACAAACAGCCGAACCCGCAGGTTACCAAGTAGGCAACATCGGACACCCCACATCTGCTGTTTTAGACAAACAAAAAAGACGCGTCTTGCTCACGTTCCCCGTTCCACTTGATGGCAACACGGGCAGCCTCGTCATCTTAAACGCTTCAGATATCACAGGCACCCCAATCAACGCGAGCCAGCAATATACCCTCATCGCAAAACAAATAGACCCCGCACATCTCCAACGCGCCGATGCCAATCAAAATGGCGTCATCGACTTCCCCGACTTCATCGCCTTTGCCCAAGCCTTTAACACAAACAATGCCACCCTCGATTTTAACAATGATGGCATTGTCAACTTCCCCGACTTTATCACCTTTGCCGCGCTTTTTGGTCAATCCCTTTCCTAATTCCAGTTGACACAGTCCATCCCCCACCGTACTATAAACCCGACCATAAACACGGATGAAGGGGGAAGCGTGCAGCACGAAATCATTCAAAAAAACAACACCGAAATCAAAATCTATAATGGCGACTGTATCACAGGCATGCGCGATCATATTGCCGACCAAAGCATCGACGTTGTCGTCACCTCACCGCCCTACAACTTGGGCACACCTTATAAAGCCTACGACGACACCATACCCAGATCGGATTATCTCGACTGGATGGAAACTTGGGCTGAGGAAGTATTTCGCGTCCTAAATGACGAGGGATCTCTGTTTCTCAACATAGGTGCCAAACCATCAGACCCAGGTGTTCCCTTTGAAGTGTTGGCGCGCATGCAAAAAAAGTTCAAACTGCAAAATGCCATTCACTGGATAAAATCCATTGCCATCCAAAAAGAAGACATGGGCAACTCCCCCAACGTCACAGGAAATATTGGCGTGGGTCACTTCAAACCCATCAACAGCCCGCGCTTCTTAAACGACTGCCACGAATACATCTTCCACCTCACCAAACACGCCCATGTCAAACTCGACCGTTTGGCCATTGGTGTCGAATACCAAGACAAATCCAATGTATCCCGCTGGAAATCGGCAGGCAAAGATCGCCGATGCCGTGGCAACACCTGGTTTGTGCCCTATAAAACCATCAACAGTCGCGACAAACAACGCCCCCACCCAGCCACTTTTCCCATTAAAATTCCACAAATGTGCATCGAGCTTCACGGTGTAGCAAACACCCAACGCGTGCTCGAACCTTTCTTAGGTATTGGCTCAACTGCGCTCGCCTGTATCGACTTAGGCATCAATTGCACAGGCTTTGAACTCGACCCCGGATATTTCGCAGAAGCCAAACGCTTCATTCGCGAACGTGAAGCATCATCACAAGAACCTTTGCCCGTTGGGTCCAACCAACAAATACCATAAAAGGATTTATACAATGAAAATCCTCCTCGCAGCTTTCAAACAAGAAACCTCTACATTTAACCCCGCACGCACAACGTACGACCTTTTCAACATATCCGTTGGAAATGGCCTCTTAAATTTGCGGGGTACCAACACCGAAATTGCCGGTGCATTGGATGTCTTTGGCAAACACGACGATGTCGAAGTCATCCCCACTTACTCTGCCAGTTCTGTCTCAGGGGGTCCCGTTTTAGATGCAGATCTCGACCGCATCACCGACGAACTCTTATCAACCGTGCGCAAAGCACCCCAGGCCGATGGTATGTATATGGTCTTTCATGGTGCCATGGCAGGTGAAACAGAAATGGATCCCGAAGGTCGCGTGCTTGTGGGTTTACGCAAAGTTTTAGGCGATATTCCCATTGTCACCACATACGACCTCCATGGTGTGATCACCGATCGCTTGGTAGAACACTCCGACATCATGGCACCCTTCCATACCTACCCACACATCGACATGTATGAAACTGGCCAACGAGGCGCCACGGCTCTGTTGCGTTTGCTCAAAGACCAAGTCAAACCCACCCTTGCACACATTAAAATCCCCATGCTCGTACGCGGCGATGAACTCATCACGGCCACAGGTCGTTTTGGCCAAGCCATCAAAATGTGCCAAGACATTGAAGCTTCAGAAAAGGGTCTAGCTGCAGGCGTCTACATAGGCAACCCCTTCACCGATGTGCCCGCCCTCCAATCCAATGTCATTGTCGTAACCAACAACGATTTAGAATATGCCCAGCGCGAAGCCAAAAAAATTGCCCAATTTATGTGGGACAATCGCGAGCACTTTAAAGCACCCCTCACCTCCTTAGAAGACGCCATTCGCATTGCCGAAGAAACCGAAGGCATCACCATCTTCTCAGACGCCGCCGATGCCACTTCATCGGGCGCATCAGGCGACAGCAACGCCATTTTGAAAGGTTTGATCCAACACACCTACCAAGGCAAAGCGCTCCTACCCATTGTGGATCCACCCGCCGTAGAAGCTGCTATCAAAGCTGGCATAGGTGCCACCATCACAGTCCCTATTGGCGGCACCATCGACAAAGACCGCCACAGCCCCGTTGAAATCAAAGCCTATGTCAAACTGCTCTCTGATGGCGAATTTACCAATGCAACGGGCACCGCAGGGCACGCTGGTCCAACCGCCGTTCTGGTTTCAGGCACCTACACTCTCATGGTCACCACCAAACCCGTAAGTATCATGGATCAGCACGTCTTTCGTGCACGCGGCATCGACCCCGAAGACTTTGACCTTGTGGTATGCAAATCACCCAATGGTTTTCGCGAGCATTACGAAGCCATCGCTGCGCGCATCGTGCCCGTTGACGTTCCTGGTTCTACCAGCGCAAATCTACAATCCCTGCCCTATGAAAGATGCATTCGTCCCATCTTTCCATTAGATGACAACGTGCAACCACCCAGCGAGATAACAGCATCATGAACACACTCTCTTGCCGCACGTGCAAAACATCTTATCCCATCAACGATATGCGCTGGCGCTGTGAGTGCGGTGGTTTACTGGATCTAAATTTTCAAGCCACATTTAATCTCACAGAATTGCCCACACGCCAAAGCACATTGTGGCGTTATCGCGAAGCCTTACCCATTGAAAAAGATGAACACATCGTCACCTTAGACGAAGGCTTCACTCCCCTTACAGAGATTGAATACGATCACCAAACCCTCTATATCAAACAAGAGCAGCTCTTTCCAACAGGCTCATACAAAGACCGTGGCGCCACCCTCGTTATCAGCCAAGCCAAAGCCCTCGGCATCGACCGCGTTGTCGAAGATTCCTCAGGCAATGCAGGCGCTGCCATTGCCGCCTATTGTGCCCGTGCAGACATCGCCTGTGACATCTACGTGCCCGAAAGCACATCGCCTGCCAAACTCGCACAAATCCAACTCTACGGCGCCACCCTCCATCGCATTCCAGGAACACGCGAAGCGACTGCCCAAGCCGTGCAAGAAGCCGCGCAAAAATACTTCTATGCCAGCCACGTCTGGAGTCCGTTCTTTTTTCATGGCACCAAAACCTTCGCCTACGAAATTTGGGAACAGCTCGGCTTTCAAGAGCCCGATACCCTACTTATTCCAACAGGAAACGGCACCTTGCTCATTGGCGCTTACATGGGCTTCCAAGATCTCTTGCAACAACAACTCATTCGCAAAATACCCAGACTCATTGCCGTGCAATCTGTCCACTGCGCACCCATCAAAAGTCAGTGGGATACGTCCTTTGTACAAACAGAAGGCGACACCCTTGCCGAAGGTATCGCCATTGCCCAACCTGCCCGAGCCGAACAAATGCTCGAAGCCATCCGTGCTACAAACGGCGATGTCATAACCGTAACGGATGCCGAAACCATCACCGCCCTAAAAAAAATGGCCCAAATGGGCTTTTACATCGAACCCACCTCGGCCACAGCCATTGCCGCTGTCTCTCATTATCAAAAAGAAGAGGACGAACGCGTCGTCGTCCCACTTACCGGACACGGTCTCAAAGCAACAGAAAAGCTTCTCAAGCTATAAAAATCAAAAACCGAGAAAGATAATGCTTCTTTCCATCGCCCATCGTCCATTTCCTCTAAAAGGATCACCATGCCCAAGACCCAACTTCTTGTTTATCTCGCAGGCCATATTCACGGCGACTGGCGCAACCGCGTACGCGAAATGTGTGACGCCAAAGGTCTGAATATCACCTTCAAAGGCCCGTGTGAAAATCACGGTCAAAGTGATGACATTGGCATACAAATTCGCAATGTCTCGCGAGAAGACGTCGGTGACACCTATTTTGCCAACGTACAAGACGATTTAGGAGGCCGGGTCAACAACCTACGCACACGCCTTTGGATTGCCAAATGTGACATCCTGATCGCCTTTTTCGACGAAGAACACAAAAATTATCGCCAATGGAACACGGCAAGCGACATTGCCGAAGCCAAAGGCTATAACAAACCCGTCATCGTCGTGCACGGCCCAGGCTTTCGCCATTCACTCAAAGAACTGAACGGTCGCGCCGACGTGGTGGTTCACACACTGGAACAAGCGGTTGAAGTACTCACGTACATTTGCGACGACTGAGAAGGACGGATACGCCCACAGGGTGCGAACCAAACCCGTGAAATACGTCAAATTGCTTGACAAACAGTGCGGTGCGTGCCTATACTAGGCTACCTGCTTATTTTACAGACACATAGCTTGCTTTCGGTCCTATAGAAAGGTGCCTTGTGGGCGAACCTGCAATCAAAATTAAATTCTGGGGTGTTCGCGGGTCTATACCCACCCCGATCTCACCCGAGTTACTTGAAGACAAACTCGTCGATCTGCTCACAAACATCGAAGATCGCGATGTTTCAACGCCCCATGCTGCAAGGGCTTATCTTCAATCGCTTTCGTTATTTGAACGCGGCACAGTCGGTGGCAATACCACGTGCGTAGATGTGAGAGTTGGGGACCAGCACATCATTATTGATTGTGGTTCCGGCATAAAAGAGCTGGGCTGGTCGCTCATGAAAGAGAACTATGGCAAAGGCCAGGGTGAGGCCCACATCCTCATCAGCCATACCCATTGGGACCATCTCATGGGCTTTCCTTTTTTCCAACCCGCTTATGTACCAGGCAATAAATTCACGATCTGTGGCTGTCACCCCCGTCTGAAAAAGCGATTTGAACGCCAACACCATCCCGATAACTTCCCCGCACCCATGACCGTGATGGGATCGGATATTAAGTTTGAAAAATGGACGCCAAATAAGAAAAAGCACCTAAATAACGTAACCATCAAACCCTTTTTACTCGATCATCCCGGCAACTCGTATGCCTATCGCATTGAAAGTGGGTCAAAAATATTTGTCTTTGCCAGCGATGGTGCATACAACGACCCGTCACCAACAACCATGGACAAATACCACGCATTTTATCACAATGCCGACGTGTTGGTCTTTGACGCCCACTTTGACCTCATCGAATCGTTTGAAAAAAGGGATTGGGGGCACAGCACATCCTTTTTAGGCGTCGACATTGCCCTCAACGCAGGTGTCAAACAACTGCTCCTCTTTCACCACGACCCCTTAAGCAATGACCGCCGGATTGCCAAATTTCTCACCGCCACCCGTCGCTACCTCAACCACGTTGCACCCAACGCCGACCTTACAGTATCAGTCGCCCACGAAGGCCTCGAAATCACCCTCTGAAAACGCTTCCTTTTTAATTTTTACTTCGCCTATACCCGCCACGCCACCTTTTCCCAATCCTCAGCTTCACACTGTTGTACATACTCGCTCACCACGCGCAACACCTCACTGGCAGTGCCCACTTCATCCACATCAACAAAGTTCACAAGATCTTTGTGACTCGACAGCCAACTGCGGGCAATTTCCAACGCCCCCCGTTCAATCTCAGACAAATTCGTACCCGTTTTTTTTGACTCAAAAAACAAGTCCCGCAGTTGTTCAGAAATACGGTTCCAATTACTCAGATCTTGCTGCACATAAAGATGTGTTAAGGGCTGGTTTTCAACCAAACAGAAAAGATCGATTGCATCTACCTCTGCAGAAGGAAAAATCAACACAGCATTTTTTAAAGGTCCCAAGTCTACAGACCGCTCATGCACGGCCACCTGCGTATTGAATTCTGGTTTGCAAACCGCGATCAACTGTGCCTCCAAAAGCAGGGCAGCCAACTCCGATCCAACGGCTTCAACTTCCATCGACCAAATGCGATCTAAAATGCGTTGTGTCTTTTCTGGCCGATCCGCCCGACGTGCAAAATAACTGCCCACCCGACTGCGCAAATCAATGCCTTTACCCACATAAATAACCTGACCATCTCGGTCACGCATAATGTAAACGCCGGGTGTTTCTGGTAATTCACGTAAGTAAGCTTCATCAAAAGTGTAGGCCTCAAACTGCACGGGTATTGGATCTGGATAGAGTTCTGCAACCAAGGCCTCAACCGATTCGATACCCGCCTCCGGGCATCGCTCCAAAAGCCCAAGCAACACCTGTGCGTGCAAACTCGCTTCGGCATTTGCCCCTCGCTCAGTGACGAAAGAAAATCCCAGTTCTGTAGCCAAAGCTTCTATGGTTGGCAAATCGGCATCCGGGAAAAAACGTCGCCCAAAACGGAACAAACAGATGCCATCTTGTAAGAAAGATCGGCCCAAGACCATTCGGCCCAAACGATTAAGCGCACTCCGATAACGCGGCAAACGAAAGGCAACCGGCATTGCACCCTCGGCAAAATGCGCAAAGGACGACAATGCTTCATATCCGTCGCCATCTATACCCGCCACCACAGGTGCAAACAAGGCATCATCGGCCCGCATCTGAACCCGGCGTCCAGCCAATGCCACATGATCACCACCCTCTTCGCTGGGGACACAACCCAAACAGACAAACATCGCTGCATCCAACCCCACAGCTTTGCCTTTTGCTTTTAAGACCCACTTCCCCGATGCCAAACGCACAAAACGCCCATCATCATCAATGGCTGTAGAAACCACTTTTTCGGCGATCGCACCTTGTGCGCCACGCAAATCCAAAGCTTCACGTGCCAACACTTCGGCCTCAACACCTTCGGGGTGTGCTTCCAAAAAAGACACCAATCGCGTTTTGGCCACTGTCTCTGCCAAACCAGCCTCCTAACAGAAATAAAGAAAGAGGGGGAAACCCCTCTTTCTTTATTCAAAATATACAACACAAATCCAGCAATCAAAAAGAAGGGGACAGCGCCAACTTCTGTTGCCTATGGCTGCTGACTGTCTTGTGTCTTCTTTTTAGCTGCAGCCTCTTGATAATCAATTTGAATCAGTTTTTTTAACGCATCAACTTCTTCGTCCATTGCCGAAAGTTTTTCATTTTGCAACACAATCAAATCAGCATAAATTTGTGCCCGCTCTTCCTGGTTCAAAATGACCTGCCGCAAATCTTCGACCTTCTTTAACAACCCCTCCGGAGATTCTCCAGAAGGCAACCGGGGGCCCTCTGCGCCGCTAAAAGCCGTTAAACGTTGCTGCAACGTTTCATCCAATTCCAAGCGCTTGCGTTCGGCCTCTTCAATGGCTCGAAATAAGGGCCTCTTTTCAACCGCAAACTTGAGTACAGAATCAAATCCAGCTTCCTGATTTCGCCGCCGATAGGTGGGTTGATCAGGCTTTAATGCTTTACGCCGTCGCCAAACCACAAGCCCCAATGCCCCCACAAAAACAACACTCCCCACCAATATCCATGGCAAGACAAACATCACATCTGCCCCATCAGCTGGGGCTTCTTCTGGGAAACTCTCTTCTACTGCCTCAGGAGCTGCATCACTGGCAGGTTCTTCAGCTTGTGCCGCACGCGCTTTTAAAATATCTTCAATATAAAACTTCGCCTCGTCGCGCCCCCCCAACTTTCGAGCCTGTCGGAAATGCTCCAGAGCTTCATCCAAACGATTCTCTTGTTGATATACCTTGCCCAAATCAAAATGGATATTTGCATCCTTTGCTTTGCTCTCTAAAGCCTTTTTGAAAGCTTCAATGGCTTCATTTGTTTTACCCTCAGCCAGCAAACCCTTGCCGTTTTTATAAAAATCGACCGGCTCCGGCTTTGGCGGTTCGGTCTCTTTTTCTGTAACTGTTTGAGGGATCTCTTTGGGCACGTCAGGTGGGCTAAGAGGGTGCCGAATCACCATATCATTGCGCACCCACCCCCGATTTCCATTGGATAAAATGGCTTGAGACCACCCATTGCGTTCACGCACCAGCGGCAACATATCACCTCGTTTGGCCGTACTTACTTTCCGTGAAGCTGTCGAGGGACTGCTGCGTACATTCACTGTGGCCTTACTCACTTCTAGCAAGTCACGGGCTTCAACTTCTTCAACATAACGTCCAGAGAGCCACCCTTCGCGCCCATCAGGCAACAACACCTGATACCACCCATTGCGTTTTCCTAGGCGCTTCATAAGTGTGCCACCCTTGATCTTCATTATTAACGTATTGGGAGCCACACGAGGTTCTGAGCGCATATTCACAGCGTCGGTATTGACCACCCGAACAGCAGGATCACCATGCCGTAACTGGGCAAGAGCCGAACCAGTGAACAGATATCCAAAATAAAGAACCGTCAAAATAAGTTTCATCACCCACATCCTGTCCTAAATCAAATCGCGTTTAAAAACATCCCTATCGTTTTTGCCCTACGGCACATATCCATTCGCCCTCTTCCAGCATCGTATCAATCTCAAATCCGGCGTCCAATATGGCCTGGCGGAATGGCATTTGTTCTCGATCTAAAATGCCACCCAAAACAACCCGCCCTCCTTTTTTTGTACGCTCAGAAATACCCGGCAACAAAGGTACCAAAATACTGCTGATGATATTGGCCACAACCAAATCAAACACACCTTCTGCATCCGACAAAGACCCTTCTCTTACCACCACACGCCCAGAGATATCATTCAGTAACAAATTTTCCTCTGTATTTTCAACAGCGGGAGGGTCTGTATCAACAGCAAAAACAGACGATGCCCCCAACTTCATCGCGGCAATGCTTAAAATACCAGACCCCGTGCCCACGTCCAGCACCCGTTCCCCGCCAGACACACATGTTTCGAGCCCCATCAAAGCCAATCGGGTGGTTTCATGATGGCCCGTGCCAAAAGCCATTTTGGGATCAATCAAAATGATAAAACCGTTTTCAGGTACCGGTTCGGGTGCCCAAGGCGGGCAAATCACTATACGGGGTGTTGCATACACGGGTTTAAAATAACTACGCCACGACGTTGTCCAATCCTCATCTGGCACGCATTCAAGATGTATATCCGACACACACCCAAGATCTGAACTGAGGTTTTCACAAGCCTGGTAAACCGCAGTTTGCGTGTCGTGGTCTTCAAAATAGGCAATCAAACAGACACCCTGATCTACCACATCTTCCTGCAAACCCGCACAGCCCAATTCAAATAATTTTGCAGATGCGTCTTCTGCGCGTTGCGCAGGCACCACCAAAGCAATCCGAAACCAATTTCCCAATCTCATTTACCCTGTTAATATATTGATTTTTATAAAAATAGACAGATTACTGTCATTTCACAAAACACACAAAGAATATAGGCTCCACAACCTATTTTGTCAATTTAGCTAAAAAAAAACGACTCACCCATTTTGGGGCGAATCGATTTTGGCCGGCATCCCTGCACATAAAAACCACATCCTGTGTGAGGTGAACTTCCACCATGTATATCGTCACATTACTTAGAACCATTAGGTACTTAAACCGGTCTCAAGTCGCAGACAGGCAGGTCAAGGGTCAAAACCACACAGAAAAGACATAAATCACAGATCTTTTAGGTTCTAACCTGCGACCTGTAGGCGTGTGACCTGCAACGCGCCCCTTACCACGAATGCGTATGATGTCCTTGCCCTGGAAACCAGATCTGATCGACAACAAATGAAAACAGTACGCCGAGGGCATGCCCCACCAGCAACCCTAAGAAAAAGGGCCTGCAACGCCGGTATAAATCCACCCCGCCAATGCGCAAAATAATGGTTTTGATGCCCCAAGCCACAAAGATGGCAAACATAGAATGCACTGCATGCGTTGGCGGCACCACCATGCCAATGGGAGCGAAAGGCCACCAAGCAAATTGGTACCGTAAAAAACTCACCAAAGCGAAAATTCCCACACCGAGCAACATAAAAAAATACCGCTCATTCTGCCATGTATCTTCACCTTTTAAAGCTTTCACCAACCCATCATACGTGCCTGGAGGATAAGTTGAAAAAGGCAAGTCATGAAAGTTAAATGCACCGTAGGTATAACCCAAATACAATGAATATGCAATGGCCGTACTGACGCCCACCACAAGGGTCAACACAATACCCCAAACCAACCGCCTTTTGTTCTCACCAACCATATCTGAAATGCGCACCGCATGAACCAAAGGCGGCATAAACATGCCCTTATTTTGAGAACGCACAGAACCAACCAAGCTAAAAGCTGTAATGCTAGACCCGTCAAAAGACTTTGGACCAAATATAAACGGCAGCAACCCATTTGCAGTCATGGGCATGCTAAAATACACCACACCCGTTTCTGCAATCACCCGCGCAGTACCCAGGTATGTGACAAAAATGCCCAACGTAAGCACAATGGCCACCCCAAAACTGACGCCCACCGCGTTGAGCCAAAATGTGAGAAATACCAAACTAAACAACAACCCAAATGTGCAAGCCCGATACGAAAGCATTTCATTTGAGTCATCAATATCAGAGCGCGGGTGAAATGCCTTATGGAACACATCTTTAATATGACCCCGCGCCATCCACAAGCCCAACAATACCATCGCGATAAACGCGCCCCCAGCTTGCAATGACGTGGTCGCATCTCCCGAATCACCTTTGTTGTTCAAATTGATGCCCAACCGACGAAAGAACATAATCTGTGTACAGTAAAACAAATAAAAAGCCCAGATCGAAAAAAGCACATCGACATTGGCAAAATAAGCAAACCCAACTGTATAAAAATTAAACCGCACATGAATCCGTGGGAAGTAGGTGCCCATGACCATCCATCCGGGTCCCATACTAATACTTGGAAACCCAGGTGAAAAATAGCTGAGAGTATTCCACAACAAAATCGAAAATGGAATCAACGCCCCAAAAATGAAGATCTTGTTCGTCAACAAAGGTACTTTGGCTTCACCCTCAGCCAAATCACCGGCAGGATGTAAAATCGGATACGCCAAACGTTCATGCTCGGCCCACTGCTTTCGCAACATCACCGCCAAGCAAATACAGCCCACCACAATAGCGCCAATAAACGTCATCCACCCAAACAGCGGCACAAACCACACCCCCCATGGGATGGGCATATCGGCACTGGGTAGGCCCTCAAACAAATACTGCATGGCCCCACCTTCATTAGATGGGATAAGCCAACTTGGCAAATATTGATGAAAATAGTTTCCCCATTGATTCTCTGGCGTAGCCATGTAATAGGGCATGGCAATCATACCCAAAAAATAACTCGTCAAACCATAAGCAGGAACTGCTGCCCCCACCAACCCCATGGCCAGCATGGTCAATATTTCGGTGCTTGTAAATGCCCAGGACACTTGGTATTTGCGCAAGAAGGCATTGCCCAAAGTCAGCACCGCATAAGGCGCGAACAACGCAACGGGGAAATGCGTAATGTTAATACGCCCAGTATGCGCGATGTACTCCACATATGTATTCCAAACAATAACCAACAACGCCAAGACCAACCCAAAAGCAATGGCCCTACCTGTCACCTTTTGTGCCGTCACCACAGACACTTCTTGCTTGGAAAAATTTTCATCAAGAGCCATAAACCGTCCACACTAAAAAGGGTGTACATACAAGAGGCAACCTTTGATCAGCTTCTTTTAGGGTTGCCTCTTGTTGTAAACGTTTAAATTAGTTTTTTTGAGGCGCCAACTTGGCATCTAAATCGGAAGAGCCTGCATCTCGGTTTTCGAGTCGAACAAAATAAGAATCTTCTTGGTCTGGGTCAGGGGCCGCCAGCACCATCACTTCACGATCTATATCGCTCGCTTCATCGTGCTGCCATTCGGTGCGCCATTCCATTTTATAGACAGTCCCAGGTGCACGTTCCCAAGGCACCACTTGCTCAACATCAATCAATTTGCGCGGCTCGGCCCCACTAAAATCAACGCCAATAGAAGAATAGACTACAAAGTCCATTGACTTGCTGCGCTCGTTAAATGAAACCGAACCCTTTTCAACAAAATTGAGTTGCTTATGAGCCTGCATCAGCGTCAATGTATAGGTGCTGTCCTCCAACACCAAAATGGTCACCTCTGTATCCATACTCTCCGTACGGGTTCCGCTATCGCTGCCCGCATACAAATACCATGTGCCAATAGGTGGCCCTTGTTTTTCTTTTTTATCAGGTGTAGTACTGCTACTTTTGTTTGCCTCACCACCACAGGACCAAACCAGCGCCCCGCACAAAACAACCATCCAACACCAGTGACTTTTCATAATTCTCTCCAACGAGTACGAGCGAATAAACGCACAGGCAAAGCCTACAATGAACGTCGCGAATAACATTGCCCACAGTGAATAGTGAACCCACCCTTAACGCGCCTAGCAAGCCATCAACGAATCGAAGCATGTAACGATTTTCGGTGGTAAGGCAAGGTTCGCCTATTCGTCTTACCCACCCAACACTTCCTTCACCCGATCAAAAAAACCTTTGCCGCCTTCGGGTGCTTTCCCACTTTCTGACTCAGCCAGTTCGCGGAATAATTCTTCTGCTTTTTTGCTCAACTTGGTGGGCGTCCAAACCACCACCCGAACCAATTGATCGCCTGTGCCATAACCGTTTACTTCGGGCATCCCTTTGCCGCGCAACCGAAACACCCTGCCCGATTGCGTACCTGCAGGAATCTTCATGCTCACACGACCCGTAAGGGTCGGCACCTCAATATCATCGCCCAACGCGGCTTGTGTAAAACTGATGGGCAAATCATAAACAATATCATTGCCATGTCGTTCAAAGCTTTCGTGTTCGGCTTCTTCAATAAACACCAAACAATCACCAGCTGGCCCGCTGTTTGGCCCAGCATTCCCCTGCCCACGCAAAGGGATGTAATTGCCCTCGGCCACACCCGCAGGAATATTTAACGACACGCTCACCTGCTTTTTCTGCCGGCCTTGGCCGTCACACTTTGGGCACCGGTCTCGAATTACTTGGCCGTTTCCGCCACATTGTGGGCATGTTGTCACATTGACAAATTGCCCAAACAAAGACCGGGTGGCCTGCCGCACTTGGCCTTGCCCACCGCAAACGTCGCAAGAAGTCGGCTTTGAACCGGCTTTTGCCCCCGACCCATCACACGTATCACAGCCTTCTAAGCGCGATAACTTGAGGGTCTTTTGCACACCCTCCGCAATCTCTTCAAGTGTCAAAGACACCGCCACCTTTAGATCTTCACCCCGGTTGGCCCGCCGCCCACCGCGACCACCACCCCCGCCGCCAAACAAGTCGCCGAAAATGCCGCCACCAAAAATTTCGTCCAAGTTTGAAAAGATATCCTGAAAATCACCTGCATGTGAAAAGTCTGACCACTGAAACCCACCCCCACGAAATTGCGCGCTCATCCCATCGTGACCAAACTGGTCATATGCTTGACGCTTTTTCGCGTCCATCAACACTTCAGCAGCTTCGGCACCTTCTTTAAACAATTCTTCGGCTTCGGGGTTGTCTTTGTTGCGATCAGGATGATGTTGCATCGCATATTTGCGATACGCCTTTTTGATCACATCCTCAGATGACTTGCGATCAACACCTAAAATCTCATAATAATCTCTTTTGGCCATTGCCCATTCCAATAATAAATATATGTACAACAACAAACAGGGCCGTGTTTCATAACGACCCTGTTCCCAGGCTGTCTCTTATACTCAACTTTCGTGACCTTCTTCTGCTTTGCCTTGACTGACCACAACCTTAGCAGGTCGCAACACCTTATCTCCCAAACTATATCCACGTTCAACCACATCGGCAACATGCCCTGCTTGAATGGTATCAGAGACCATTTGCATGAGCGCTTCGTGTATATTGGGGTCAAAAGGCTGCCCGACCGTTTCTATTTCCTTCAAATTTCGATTTTTCAAAACCTTGGGAAATTGCTCCATGAGCATGGCCACGCCTTCTTGATAGCCCTCGGTTTCTTCTTGCCCATCTTCCCGATGTGCCAATGCCCGGCCCACACCATCTAAAATGGGCAACAAATCGCGAATCACATCTTCACTGGCCGATTTTATCAACGCCTGAAACTCGCGCGCTGTTCTCTTTTTATAATTTTCAAACTCAGCCGCCAAGCGCATCCACCGGTCTTTATACATCTCGGCTTCTTGTTGTGCCTGGGTCAGGTCGTCAATCGGTTCTGCCTCAATCTCTGCTTCTGGCATTTCAACGATATTTCCTTCAACTTCCTCTTCAGAAAGTTCTTCCCCAACCTCTTCTACTACCGTGTTCTTTTCTTCCATAAAAATCTCATCACTCCTTACTTACGTTCTAACATTTCACCAGTCAAATTCGACATATATTGCAACAAAGGCACCAACCGCCCATAGGGCAACCGTGTGGGACCAATAATACCAATCACCCCAGACACATTGCCCACATTGTAACGTGATGTGAGCAAGCTACATCCTTGCAACTCGGGTGAAAGATGTTCTTCACCAATTGTAATTACAAAATCATCTTCGCCTCGATCTTGCAACATATGGGCAACAGATTGTCTTTCTTCAAGCATGCCAATTAAACCGGCCAGTCGCTCACTCGTAAAATCGGGCTGGCCAAAAAAGTTGCGCGTGCCGTCCATGTGCAACTCGACACCCGTAAATACATCAAACAACGAATCGGTACTTTCGGCAATGAGACGCAACAACTTAGGAGACCCCGTCGTTGCCGACTCCAAACGTTCTTTGGCCGACGACATAATTTCACCGACCGATAAACCCGACAAACGTTCGTTTACCACCCGCCGTGTTTGTTGCAACTCTTCGTCATCTAAGTCTGAGTCAACCTCTATAACCATGGTCTTGACCAACCCAGAGCGAATGGTCATCACCATCAACAACTTAGATTCACTCAACTTGACCATTTCTAAACGTTCAAAAATACCTTGCACAAACTGTGGTCCCAGTGCAATCCCCAAGTTGTGTGACACATCGGCCAACAACTTAGACACATGGCCTAACAAGGTTTCAACATTGCCTTCGCGAAAATGGGCAATGCTTTCTCTTATGGTTTGCTGTGCCGCTGCTGCCAGCTCTTCACGCGACATGAGCATATCGACATAATAACGATAGCCCTGGTCACTGGGCACACGACCAGCAGATGTATGAGGGTGCTTGAGATAACCCTTCTCTTCCAAATCGGCCATAGAATTGCGGATCGTGGCCGCACTCAGGCCCAAACCCATCTTAGAAACCGTACGCGACCCCACAGGTTCCCCCGTGGCCACATAGGTGCTAATCAGGATATCGAGAATGGTTTTTTCCCGTTGTGTCAACTCTGCCATGACAGTCTCCTTACACAACAGGGGGAGAAAAAAAATGCTAAACCAAATAAAAGCCGAGAACAAGGCCTAACTTAATAATACGTATAATGATATACGAATTGAAATTTATTGTCAAGGTTATTCAAAAGGAAATTCTCGACGCCACTATGACACGGTGTTACCGTAGTAGCGCCAACCACATTTGGCACATTCCATAATGCCACTCAGGGGATAATCCTCAGAACGCCCAAAACGCCGAGATGTTCCTCCAAAAGACTTCTGAACCTTTTCCCATGTATCACGGTCAATAATAGCGTCCCAAGCATCACCCACACGCACCCAATCTTTTTCAGGCAACCAGATCAGCTTCCCATCCTTTTCGTTGAACTTGGAGACATTACGCCGCCCGTAAACCATATCTCCTGAATATATAGGGTTTTTCAAAATTCGATAGACCGAAGGTGCCTTCCAATGGGGGGGGTTAGCTGCTGGTATCCCCAGCTTATTGAGATGTTTCGCGATGCCACCATACCCCCACCCATCGACACGCAGGTCAAATATCATCTGTACAGCTTTCACCTGCTCCTTTGGACCGGGAGCCAATAACACACGTTCAGACTTTAGAGCCTTTCGTTCACCCGGTTCCATAACCCGAACAGGATCTCCTTTGGGATCAACCGCCACGCGAACCATCCCATAAGGTGCTGCGCCCCCAGTCCAGTAACCATCGGAAGCAACAGACTTCTTCCCCCGATGCACCAATTTGGTACGCTCCTGGCTATAGCCAGTTGCTCTCCTTCCGATAACTGAGTGTCGGACGCTATGGCCATTTACACAATCTTTTTTACAGACCCGCTTTCTGTAAAAAACATGGCTCCGCCTCAATTTCAGATGACAAAGCCATATCTTTCTTATGATCTTTTTTACACTGCAGGTTCAATAAGGTTCTAATCGGACACGTCAAACACTCATCGCTATCTTCGCCGCGTCGTTTATATCTGCTAAAGTGCAATCCCACGGCCATTAGCATGATAGCTCCTGCGAGAAAAGCAGCTGAATGGCTTCCTCACCTCCGGTTTCAGAACGTCGTTGAATAATCATCTACCAATCAAAAACCGACCGTTAACCCGGTGATCAGAGCGTCAAGGCGAACCCGGTGATTGACTTCATCATCTGACATCGTCCGCTCGTGAAACGATGCGTCAAATCGACGAAAGGCAACCTGAAGGGCAATCCTGGGTGTAAGGAAAAATTTCATACCGACACCTCCACCAAGAACCATACTTTGATCGGTGTGTGCATCATCTCGCCGCAGGTTTACTGCGCTCATACCCACCGTGAGAAAGAGATGAAATCTTCTCTTTACATCTTGAAATCGTTCTGGTAAAAAATAAAAAAGATAATCAACACCATAAATAATCGCGTCTGCCTCAACAGTGCTGCCACTACCGGGAAAAGCGAGGTTAGCCTTTGATCGAAGCGCAAGGGTTGCATGCAACTCCAACCCATTTCTCGGTGTGACATAACGCCCAATTCCCACACGCACCACTTGCTGATCACCCCGACGAGTGCCCTCATTGAACCGATGCGCGCCAGCCATGAGGCTCAGTTCATTTTTTTTACTCCCAGTGTGAGTAGTTGCACCACCAGCAGAAATAAAATTCAGCAGTACCAAGCCAACAGTCATTCCCATCGTTATATATTTCATCATTCCCTCCTTCTTAGTGAAACCGATTAGCCCGGTTCCACAATGAGCTTACCTCACAACATACCCATACCGCACTCAAACATATATTCACCAGCACTGTTTGGCGTAAACATTACGGGTGTCGTTTTAAGAGCGGGCAGAGGTTTGCCGATACTAAAATCACCAAAGACCACATCACTGCGACGGGCTCCACCCCGCCCGGATGTGGGGCGGTTGGCGTGTCGTTCACAACGGCTGCTTGGGATTACGACAAGAAGCTGCCAGGATCGTTGATTGTGCCGTCTGTTTCGTGGTTGTTGTCACTGTCTTTTGATTCCGAGTTACTTGCCTTTGATCACCGGCAAGCCCAGCGTCACCCAATCGTGCATGCCGCCACGGTAGTATAATATTTTTTCCGCGCGGTACCCGGCCGTCAGCAAATCACGGATGGCACTGGGCGATTGCGTGCACTGTGGACCGTTGCAAAAGAAGATCGTCGGATGATCGCGATCCAACTCATCTATCCGTTCTACCGCTTCATTGTGAGGTATATTCTTCGCGCCGGAAATGGTAGATACTTCGTAAAAATCAGCCGTGCGGGAGTCGATTATCGGGAGCCCCTGGTCCAGGTATCCGTTTACTTCTAGTTCACCCACGGTAAGAACACCTTCCGCAATCTGTATCTGCTGGATCATCCCCCAGGTCGTATCCACCAGCATTAACCCCGGTTCGCCTTTAACCGATTGTGGCACCATCTGAGTGCCTTCTCGACCAGCCGTTCGCTTTTCATCAATACCCATTTCCTACTCTCCTTTGATTTTGTCATACGGTTACTCGGCCACTTTCAAAAACTTGGCGTTGATCGCCACAATCACCGTACTCAGTGACATGATTACGGCACCCATCTCCGGACGCAATAGAATGCCGTAGCCAAATGCCGCCCCGCGATGGCCAACGCGACCTCCTTGTGCTGCACTATCTGGTCCGCACCGATCAGCATGGCCGTACCAAGGGCAACGATAACGTAGACGACGATTACAACGACGATCGCCGACAGCACCGCGGGGGCCAGCGTCCTCTTAGGGGCGTCGATGTCCTTGGTTCCAGTGCTTGCCCACAGCAAGCGCTGCGACCGGGCACCAGGTCAGTACCTGCCAACGCGGCGAAGCAAACAGATCGCAATCCGGTTGCCAATCGACAACAGCGGCTTACCTATGTTTTAAATCGAGCGGATCACCAACATGTTGACGATCTCTTTGACCCCAGGCACGCTCGCCGCCGCCTCAGCCACCACCAAACGCCCCGGTGTGTCGTTTTGGTAGCCTTCCAGCAATATCGTACCCCGCTTTACACACACATGCACCAAGTGAGCGTCCATACCCCCACCTACCTTTTGGACAGCGGCAATCACTGCCTCCTGCAAAGGGGTATCGGGAACATCGACATCAGACGAAACCGATCCGCTGCCCATTGGAAGTGATTGGATCATCAGGTTGTTGACATTGCTTGTGCCCAGTCGCTTCCAAAACTCGAAGTAGGCGTGCATAGCCACATTTGATGAATACAGCGGGGCCTCGTGAATCGACAACTCACTATAGGGCAGGTGCCATGCGTCGTTTTCCCTACGGACCTCGCTTGCAGGAACCACGATTCTACCACCACCAAACCGTCCCTCCCGTGCAATCAGCATCATCTCGCCGTCAGGTGTGTCATGACTACTCAGATAAGTGCCAACTTGCTGTCCTTTTGCGTCGAGCACCTGCGTGGATTGCATAGAAAATCCTCTGTGTAAGACGTTTGGTCTAAGGGTTCCGGGCTTTGATCTGTTCCAAAAAAATTCCATTTACACCGAGATCTGATCCGCTTCAGAAACGTCGTCGAGATAGTTGTTGAACCAAAATATCACGCCACAAAAGGCACCTATACCACCGTTTTGGCAGTACGTTTATCAGGACTTTCAAGATCCCAATAACCCTCTTGATCATAGTGTTGGTACAAACCAGTTTCATATTCGCGGGTAACCAGCGACGCTTCTTTATATTCCGGCCCTTGTTTGATGGTTTCGCGAGAGAGGTTAACAATAACTTTCGATTCTTCCCAACTGACCTCTTCAATCCATTGCGGTGCCACCAAAACCTTTTTTCCCGGCCACCAGTTTTGCGTATCAACAATCAAGTAGCGAATTGCCCATGTCTTGCTATCAATAATAAAATCTTCAACGTGGCCAATTTCTCTGTCTTTAGCCTGAATATGATATCCACTTACCTCTTTGTACTGCGCATATCGGCCTCCCACCCGGCCTCCCACCCGGCCTCATCCTTAACCAAGTCTGCCTTTTTGTCACCGCTAAATAACGGTCGTCGATAAGCCCCCCAATTGTAGCCGCCATAACAATACGCCGGCCACCCATAATATCCACAGTAAGCCATTTCAAATCTCCGTGAGATAGGCTTGTGTTTTTCTAAAGAGGGGCTGTCCTCAATTTGTTTTTTAGTCAATTGCGTCACGATTGTTTTTTCAAATTCGTCCACTGTGACCATCGAATAAGGAGAGATAAGCACCTGCCTGCCTGAAAGCCAATTACCTGTATTCACAACCATATACCGAACCGTCCAATGCTGGTCATCGAAGTAGAAATCTTTGACATTTCCAATTTCTCCATCCATCGTGCCCAATTTATAACCCTGCATAACTTTGACTTTGTGTAAAAAAATCGGATGTCCTTTCGAAAACTTTTGTTTGCTCCAATCACCCATTTTTCAGCAATTCCACTCACACAAATGGAAATCTTCTTTGTTCTCAATCGCGCAAATACAGTGCCAGATTCCGCATTCACGCTGAAATCGCACGTATCAATATGGTAGGCTTGCGATATTGCAGATAAGTCGCCTTGCACCAAAAACAAGAAAAAGAGGGGTTACTGTGTGCCGAAACGCACGCGCTGTCTGTTTCACACAGCCCGCATGATGATATTCAGTCAATCAGTAGCATAATACCGCGTATCTATATACATATTTTTGACAAAATAATAAGCAATATGCTATTTACAACGTAAGTCTCTCAAAATCGGCAGGCAAAATTGATGTTTCAAAATGTCCCTAATCTACTTTAGATGAATAAACCCCCGTCAGGGAGACCACCTGATGGGGGTTTATATTTGCATTGCTGGTCTTAAACATCTGGGTTCCAAGCCTTGGACTATGTTACCCCCCGAACTAGAATGGTGCGCCAACCACGCTTCCATCTATTGAAACGTGGTGCTTCACTACGCGAAAAAGGCCTAGGTGTATTTCCCCGGCCTGAATCCCCATCCGCTTCTGAAAAAAATCGAAATATTGTTTGGGTGCGTGTCATCACAGGCAATAATAAAAAGGCGATCATCTCGATAACGCGCCTCTTCCCGCCTTAAAGGTCTTGGCTGACGCGAAACAAGACTCATGCTGACACCTCTTCCTCCACCAACAATCTATCCACATGACCCAAAAAAGGGACACCACCAAAACGCCCCTGCAAGTAATGTTTCCGTATCCCTAAGTCCTTACGAACTTTATAATCTGCCAATGAATAAAGTTTGGTCGCTCCTTTTTGATCTTTTTCAGCAAACCAAATTTCATCCCGCCGCAACAGATCAAGGTCGAGTAAATTGGTTTCGTGTGTGGTAACAACGATTTGTCGGTGACCATCAGAGCAAGATTTCAAGAAAAAATCTAAGAATTCCCACACCAACAGGGGGTGCATACTACGATCAATTTCGTCAATAAAAAATACGGCATCTCTGTTTTGTAAATGAAACAGTGCGGGTATCAAATTGAGAAGACGGCGTGTTCCATCTGACTCATCAGCCAACTCAAACTTAACACCCTGGCCATCCCCTGATTCATGGGAAGCTTGAACCGTGAGTAAGTAATATTTGTTTTGCTCCGTACTCTCTATCAGTAATTCCTTACCCTCTCCAAGCGGGTAAACAGTGACTGCGCTCTCTCCGATCTCCGTCAGAACGTCTGATACCACGTCATCGGGCAAAAAGCCACGCAACTGCTCTTCTGTAAGTTCTTTTTTTGTTGCGCTTAGGTGATCTATACCCGTTGAAGCAGACTTAAGAAATACACTGGCAAAACGTAGAAAGTCTTCATTATTGGCCAACAGATGGGCAAGTTGCGCAAAAGGAGCTTCGGGCGAGACCAAAATCAGACCGGTATCAATCCAATGAAAAATCTCCGCCAATTTCTCCCCATAATCAGGCGCATCTAATGTGGCTCGAATGGTTGCCAAGAAAGTCTGATTCTGTGGCCCTCCAATAGTGGCCAACGCTTTTAACTTTTCGCCATGTTCCCCCACTGTATCAACAGTCACTTTACCATGAGCATCTGTTATACGTTCGTAAATTGGCTTTTCTCTTCCGCCATCTACCCAGACCAACCATTCTTCAACAACACGTTGGTCGTCTACTTTAAAACCAAAACGATAGAGCTTATCAGAAACGATAAACTGAAGATCAAAAACGGAGGGTTTGTCCTCCCGGTCACCAAACCTAAAATGCTCCCTTCCTGTACCACTCCCTTTTTTTCGAGGATTTAACGCCATTGTGCGCAAATACCTTAGCGCCTTGAAAAGATTCGATTTCCCTGCACCATTAGCGCCATAAATCACACCCGCTCGAAGCACCTTTTCACGGGTGTTGGGAATAGGAACAGCGTGGTTTTCGTGATCACCAACAAATCGGTTGCTGGCTACCAAGCTAAACGTCTCTTCTGCGGAAAATGATCTGAAATTGGATACTGAAAACGAGACAATCACAACAAACTCCTTGTGAAAATATCACACAAAACCCTAACATCTACCAAATATAATACAAAAAAATTCTTTCTGTTGTGATTTTTTCCACATCCATTTGCCCAATTAGAAAACGGGATGGCAAAGAATCCGTTTCGGCAAGAAACCAACGCACTCAGGCACCGCCCAAGTCATTTATTATATCCTACAAAAACAAATACTTGCCCCACCAACACATAGAGGTCACCACGCAAGTTTGCGCCTTCGAGTCCCCCCTCGGGGTCACCATATCAATAAAGCCTATTAAATAGCAAAGCCCTTCTGGAACTGATTCCAAAAGGGCTTTTTCTTTGCAGGCATCTCTATTTGTCTGATTTACTCGAAAATGAGTTCCTTTCACTCGCCGTGAGTAACAAACCCAAGCGTGTTCAGCAAACCTTCAAGCCCCTGCATTAAACAAGCACTGGCTGTGTTTGCCCGTAACCATCGGTCAAGACCGCAGACGTTACATATTCACGAACTTTGACCAGTTGATTTCTGAAAATGTCATATTGTTTAAATCTTCGCTGGAGCTGACCTACAACAATACCAGGATGGACGCCTTGCTGATTGGCGAAATCAATAACTTTTTTTCGAGAAGGCAACAAAGCAGCTTCAGAAATGAAGCCATCAAGAGCCGACTGTGATACGCAATACTCAGCAGCAGCACTGTTAGCAAGCGTTTCTTCTTCGAGCTGCTTGCTATTATCCATTCGTTCTTCAGCATTTTTTTCTAATTCGGAATCAATAATGGGATGGTATTCACCATGTCTTAAAAGGACGTGTTCGATTTCATGCCTAAGCACAAACCAAAAATTGTCAATCCTATCATATCTCAAAGTCATTGCAATGACAGGAGAGGTTTTGTTTAGCCACATACAAACACCATCAATCTTAGATCCGGCAAAAGGCTCAACAATTACGAACCTGATACCTGCATCGGCGAGTATATTAGGGATTTTGGAGGTATACTCAGGCAAGGTCCGCAGGCCTTTAATTTGGTCAAGTCCCTTCACAAGCTTTGTCTCTGAATAGTCTCTTACATTCAGAGTTGTTGCCAACTGTTTAACCCTAAACACCCATGCAAGTTGATGCGGTGATAACGCAATGGTAGATTCGGAACGTCGAGCAGCATGAGTCAGTTTGGGTGACTCGGTTAGGCAATCGATTTCAAAAAACTGGAGAATCTGCGTTTCGATCACGTCTGGGTTCCCAGACGGCTCCAACCACCCCCTCCCAACCATTTCACGTGCCGGATATAATGAGCGTATTTTGGCTTCCTTACGAATTCTACCAGGGGCTGGTTGCACGTTGTGTAATTGATAGATCGTTTCGTGATTCATCCAAGATCGCGCAGAAATATCAAGTGCAGCCTCAAGCTCCTTTGCTGTTGTAGGCGTAATTCGCCTTTTGCCAGCAATTATTTCGTTTACAGTCTTAATTGGACGCCCAATTATTTCAGCGAACTCAGACTGTGACCAGCCGTGTGCTTCGAGTTCATCGCGGAGAAAATCTCCTGGGGGGAACACCTCAGCGGGATTTTTTTCATTCATAGCGGTATCCATTTGTTTATTTGTGGTAGTCCTCAATAGAGACGATAGCAATGATCTTAGGGGGCTTATCGTTACATATTTCTATGATCAGACGCCATTGGTCATTCAAGCGCAAAGAGTATTGGTGACTTCGATTCCCTTTTAATTTTTCGAAATGCCGACTTTTATATGCACGAATATCCCTTTCATCAACTGCTGCGCGAATTATCTGTAAAACTTTCCTGTACTGACGCACGATAGGGGCTGCATGTCCGGCAGAGAAATTACCATCAGTCTCAAGTCTCTCTAAATCTGAATCGTCAAATTCGACTTCCATCCACATTTCTCGCTTTGTATATGGGGGAGTGTTTTTATATTATACCCAACAAATAAAAATAATCAACCCCGTTTTTACACTTAGTATAAAAACGACATCTATATTATGTGAATTTCGATACATTCCTCTCTGGCTTCCAAGTAACAGATCATCGCCTCACCTCACCCAAGTTTATGCCACCACCAGAACTCTCCACGAGATAATCCCAACAAATCCCCCAATTGAAGGCAGTCGCCTTCCTTGATGACGTGGTAGATAGGTTGCGCTCAACCAAGTTCTCTTTGTATCATAAGTGTCTAAAAATCAACACATAAGGCTCACCTTCGCCCCTTCGGGAGTGTGAGTGTAGCAATATGGAAGAACATATTGGAGAAAATTGACAACGGGAATTTATTGTCAAGGGGAGAAAAAGAGAGAATCGGGGAACAGAGATCAGGGAACGGAGATCGGGAAGCGATATGTCACGACAGAAGGGCACAAATGCGCTCGGTAAGAAAAAGAACGTATATATTGACCTCAACGAAGATTTGGGTAAACTTGACTTGTATGCATACAGAAAGAAAAAGATACGCTGCAAATCAGTGCTATTTTTCACACGGCAAATTACACCGCCACCTACAGAGATTTAGATCTGTGATACATTCACCGCCAACAACAAGAAATGACAAAATAATGCAAACCACTTCGAATCATTTTCGGGCCAACGGTGGCACCCGTCTCTTTGAGCAAATCTGGTGCCCAAACCAGGCCCCCAAAGCCGTCCTTGTTATCGTTCATGGTTATACCGAACACAGTGGTCGCTACCAACATTTTGCGCACCAGTGTGTTCATGCAGGCATTTCGGTAGAGGCATTTGACCTTCGAGGGCATGGCAAATCGGATGGACCACGTGGATTTGTGAACGATTTTCAGGATTATGTGCATGATCTCGCACAATTTCTCATTCGGGTCCGAGAAAGAAATGCCCATCTACCAGTCTTCCTTTTTGCCCATAGTTTGGGCGGAACCATTTCCACGCAACTCGTCAGCCAAGAATCACCCGATCTCAGTGGTCTCATCTTTAGCGGTGCCGCACTCACTGTAGGTGACAGCGTATCTCGCCCCATGCAATATATAGCCAAGGCACTCTCCTGCTGGTTTCCCAAAATACCCACAGTGCCTATAGGCACCGGCTCTGTGATTACGCGAAACCCCAGTGCCATTAAAGACTACGACCAAGACCCTTTGGTCTATCGGGGTCGTGTCCCCGCTCGCACAGGTGCCGAAGTGCTTCGCGCCATTCAAAACCTGCAACTGGACACCGTGCGGACGCCTTTACTCATTCTACACGGCACAGCAGATCGAGTCACTGACCTTAAGGGAAGCCAACAACTCTATATGCGTGCACAGACCACAGACAAAACGTTTAAACCATACGCAGGCCTCTATCATTCCTTGCTCGAAGAATCAGAAAAAGACCAGGTGATAGATGACATCTTATCTTGGATCACCCAACGCATCCCAACCCAATCTCATCTTTTATAGTTTTTGCTATTTTCCCGCAACAGCGAAATAATACCGCCACCAAAATGCCGCCCAATATCATTGTTGCAGAAAATATGAGACGGTGTGTAACTGCTTCAGGCATCAGCACAACTCCACTAACGGCTGCGATCACAGGCACCAACAATAGAAAAGGGCTTACAGAAAATACTGTAAGCCCTTTTTATAGTGTCTCAACAATAGAGACAAATCGTGTGAGATCAATTTTAGAAAAATAGGGCATTGATACACAAAAAGAAAGGATTAGTATCATTCTAAAGAATCTTTCAGTTCCTCTCCTGCACACCGTTTCCTATCCAGCACCCCCTCAAACGCGCATCGCCCCTCACAATTCCACTAAACGCTTCAGTTTGGGTTCTGATTCCCACAGAGTAAGCAAAGAAACTTTAACAAGGTCAGAATTTTAAATATTATTTGTCATAGTACACGACAAAAAATAAAAGACCTGTGTAAATTGCTAAAAAGAGTTAGGTTTGAATCGCCAAAAGCAAATCTCACTCCCTTTAACAAAGCACA
>JBLHJX010000014.1:0-41712 GCA_047619225.1 Candidatus Latescibacterota bacterium | reverse complement strand
CGCCCTAAAACATCGTCATCACCAGCGACCAGCACACGCCCATCAGCTGTAGCTTGTATGGGTGTTCCTTCAGGTGCGGCAATATCAATACCCAAATGCTGGTTCCGAAACATACCTTGCTGAGCCTGAAACTCACGCGACACCCAACCCTGGGCTTGAGATATAGGCCAAATCGAAGGTGTTCGTCGGGCATCAATCTGGTCACGCGTCCGCAACTGCCCCCGCACGATAGTGACTGGGTCTTCAACAACTTGGGGTGCCGAAACCGGTACAGAATATGCAGCCGGACTCAACTCTATATTGGGAGACAAAATGGTTCTTAACTGTTGATCCCAAGCCTTCATACGTGTAACAACCTGTGCCAATTCGTCAACACGTGCCATTTCCGTTTGCAAACGCAAATTGTCTTTTTGCAAGACCAAGGCTCTGTCTTCCCAATAATGCGCTTGCCAAAAGAACACGCCACCGGCAACAACAAACAACAACAAACAGATTAGAATACCTCCCAGCACCCCAAGCAAAATATAATTTAGCTTAAACTCTGAGGTCCGTGATCCATCATCGGGAATCACCAGTATTGAAAACTGTTTTTGATGTCTCTTAGCCAAACTTTGTTGCTCCCAGAAATAAGGGCAATAACGCCTGTGCAATATACGGGCACGCTATTTAAATGTCAAACACTAACAAAACAAACTACTTATCGTGCATTTTTAAACAACCGATCGGCCATAATATGGAATATATCGGGCAGACACAATCCACACAGCCCCCAAATGATTGCTTTTTGATCTACGCCTCGCAAATTTTTCACAGACAACTCCCAGCCCAGATCAAACAAAGCATTGGCCACAGCAAAAATCACATAAACCAACAACAAAATATACACAACACGTGTCAGAGTACCCAAAATGGGCACATGAGATACCCCCCGATGCTTAAAAAAATGGGCATAGGGCCGCCAGAGCAACCGCAACACACCCCAATTTCTCATCGGATCGCTGGTATTCAAATCCATATCAGGAGATAATAAAAAGGTTCCAAACAGATATGCCACAACAAACACACTGCCATATTCAACAAATTCGTCACGACCAAAATAACCCGTCAATAGCGACCAAAAATAACCCGCCGCGCCAATCAAAACAACCAGCAAGAACAGATCAATACGCGTATGTATTTTTCCAGAAGGCATCGTTTAAAACCGCAACATTTGCAAACCGATTCTATTTGAAAACAACAACAACTGATCCGGCATCAAAACCAACCCAGAAATTCCCAAAAAACGATGTACCGCGTTTGGGTTCGACAAACCGTTTGTGCTCATGGTGGCCGTCCAAACACGACCATCAACCCCGCCGATAACCAAATTTGTCGACTGGGCATCCAAGCTCAACGCACGCACACGTCCTTTGGTCATCTCCCCACGCCAAAACACGCGCCCACTTGGGCCAGATAACACCTGTAAGTCTCCCCCCTCATCTCCCAAGCCCACTTCCAAGGCCACAAAGTGTTGGCCAGCAGCAGTTGTCAGTGCACACAAATCACCCACATGCCCTTCAAGCCCAATTTCGAACCTTTTTTCTAACCTTCTATTTGCCCATTGTAAAAATATCACGTCAGACCGACCCATTTCTGCACCGTTCTCAATGCGATAAACTGTCACGCCTATTTCTACTCGTCCGTCGCCA
The DNA here is from genome assembly GCA_047619225.1 of Candidatus Latescibacterota bacterium. Classification (GTDB taxonomy): domain Bacteria; phylum Latescibacterota; class UBA2968; order UBA2968; family UBA2968; genus JABIFK01. Next base: position 40,024 of record JBLHJX010000014.1, on the reverse strand, counting down.
TCCACATCACCTACCATTACTCGGTCCGTCCAATCACCAGGCAAAGTCATCTGTGCCATCTCAACAAGCTGTCCATCGATAACATCAAACACAATCAAATGCCCCATGCCCACCACCACAATCTCGTCCACCCCATCTCCGTCCACATCACCACCAGCCACATCAGCCACCACAAACAAATCACGGCGTTCACAAATAGGGTGTAACAACCCACCAGTTACACGATACACCCCCACACCCGCTTGTCGGGCAACACGAGGAACATCCGCCGCCAAAGCACGCCCAATGCGCCCACCCGCAACGACCTCCATAATACCATCCCCATCAACATCGGCTCGGGCAACACGCACATCTTGCAACCCCAAATCACCCCAAGAGATCCCACACAAGTAAAAAGTAAAAAGTAAAAAGTAAAAAGTCCCACGTCCCCAATCTGCCACATCAAACTTGGTGAACACATACAACCAAGACCATCTGCCATTTGTCATTTGCGGGTTGCAGGTTACCATCTCAAAATCCTCGATCATCCAGGTGTACCCAAGAAGCACGCTGTACTCCATTTACAGTTACAGAAGTCTCAGCAAGAGGCAATACAAAATCTACCCCCACATCCAAAGCTTCATTGAAGATTTCTTGGGCACGCACATTGACATCTGACTGGCTTTGATCCACATCCACATCCACACCATCGCCATAAATATGACGGCTAAATGTGGCCCCCCCGACAGAACGATTGTGTTCAGGGGATCGAAAAGCACTGCTCAAAACCAAAGCCCTGCCCAAACCAGATCGAATCAGCTGAACGTGTTTGGCAATCTGAGCATCCACATACGCACGTGTTCCACCACGCTGCAGGGTAGGATTCACAAATTCCGATAAGCTAAAATTTTCGCTTATACGTTCAGAGACTGGCGCTTGCCTTAAATCAATAAAATAACCTACACGTTGATAATATCTCAAATGAGATGCCCCAAATGGATTGCCCCCTGGTGTTGGATACGTATTGCTCAACTCAGCATCGGTCACCAGGTTCAGTCGCAAACCATTTGCAAAAACGACTTGAGAAAAATAAGGTGGGTCTGACGAACCTATCTGGCCAGCATCACCAATAATAACATCCACAGACACACCCGTCCCACGCCCACATCCAGTAAAAAGTAAAAAGTAGAGCGTGAGAAGTAAAAAACAGGATACCATTTTTTTGAAGTTATAAACCATTTTGTATGACTCTTATCGCATCAGGTCTTCCAACGCTTGTTTCGCTTTAAACCGAACCCCCGAGTCTACATCCTTCAACATAGGTTCCAACAACCCCTGTGCCTCAGCGCCACCCAAACGGCCCAATGCCGAAACAGCCGCCGCACGCACGCGTGCGTTTTTATGTTTCAATTTTTCGCCACAAGCCCGTACCGCCTGCAGATCTCCAATCTTGCCCAAACCAACCAGCGCAGCTGATACAACCGTATCGCTTGTATCACCCAATGCATGAATCAAAGCAGCCCCCCCCTCACTCACGCCCACATCGCCCAATGCGTGAGCCGCCGCAATACGTACCCAACTGTTGGGATGACTTAGATGTGCACGCATCACGTCCACTCCTTTGAGGGCCTTAATTTTTCCTAAAGCATCTAAAGTACGCATCAAGGTTTGCCAATCTGTCTCGTCCTTGGCCAGCGTAACCAATACATCAACAGCAGGATCACCCAATTTGATCAGTTGAGATTCAAAATGCAATTTGGCTTCGCCACCAGCCGCCGCCATCAACCTTGCCAACATTTGTGCAGCCAAATCTGGCTGGGTCGTATAGATACTGTCAATCACTGCTTGCACCATCACCCGATGCCCCGCCCAATACTGCTGAACCAAAAATACCTGCCCATCTTTATTATCCACCATCGCCATACCCGCCGATAGGCGAGATGTAGGTAAGCCCGCTTTCGCTACAAATTGCCGTTTTAAAATTTCAATATCTTTTTCTTGATCAGAAACCTGTGCCTGATTGCACCCCAAAACCACCCAAAACACACAGAAAGCGCACAAAATGTGTCGCATAACGTATCTCCATGATAAATATCAATCGCATTACAAGTATAACAACACCTTGATATTAGGTCAATTGGGGTACCCATCTTTGACCAAGAGCATAAAAACGCCTTGACCCAATACCCAGATCACCTTATTTTCTGCATATATCTAAGGAGTAACTTATGCCAGGAAGAGTCGAAGGCCATTTGCCGCCACAAGGGCCGCAACGCACACAACAAAATAATGCAAGCCGAGCCCAAGAAACACGCAACCAAGACACAGCCTCAGCAACCGATGCGGGTGACCGCGTTGAGCTGTCCAATGCCACACAAGAAACCCGAGAACTCGAATCGAACTTGCAAAACGGGGTGCGCAACCTGCCGGATGTGCGCGAAGATCGCATAGCAGAAGTACGCGAACGCATTGCTTCTGGTGAATATAATAACGAAAGCGTTCGCCGTGTGATCGCAGACCGCATTCTCACCCAGCTCGGCCTAGAGTAAACGTTTCAACAGGGTATACAAAAGGGTCAACACTCGATCGAGTGTTGACCCTTTTGCCGTTTGCTTTTTACTTCTTGCCGTTTGCCGGCTTAAAATCCCTTCCTCAGATGTAACCCCATCTTCTTCTGCATCAAATTTCCATCCAACCCCAAAGACACACCCTTCACATTAATAATGCCTTCTTCCATTTTTGGTGTGGGCAAATTGTCATCATCTTTCATAAACAAGTGTACCGAATAGACAATCGCACCAACGCCCAAAACACCATAAACCGCTGCACGCGTATCGTGTCGTTTGCTGTCATCATAAAATTGTCGTGCAGTCAATGCCTGACCCGCAGCGATATAAAAATCATAGGCATCATTGGCTTCACTTTTGGCGTCCAAAGACTCCTTGAGGAGCAAACCACCCAACCCCAACACCAATGCACCATGAAATTTTTTGCTTACCAAAAAATCTTTTCCCACAGCCTGTGCGGGCACAGTCAATCCACCAAGCAAAACAAAAACAAGCAACCCAGCAACAACTCGCACCAAAAATCTCATACCGTCCTCCGACCTATTTTTCATTTTCCACTGAAGAAGTGCCCAATTCATTTTCCAATTGCGCCATTTGAATCAAATAATTGTATTTTACCTGCACCAAGTTATTTCTTGCGTCAAACAAGTCGCGCTGAGCCGTTAAGCGTTCTAAAAAAGTACCCCCACCAAAATTGTACTTTTCTTCTTGCAACTTGAAGTTTTCCTCTTGTGCCTCTACTGCAATTTCTTGTGCTTCCATCTGACGGCGAAATCTTTCTAAATTTAGATAACGCAATTTAACATTAAGCGCTTTTTGGCGTTTGGCCTGATCTAACTGCACCTGACTACGCAAATATGTCAACTTTTGCTGCTTTAGATTATTGGTCGTATTAAAATTGAAAATAGGCATACTCACATTAAGGCTCATAGTATAACTATAATTTTTCAGAAAAAAATCTTCGATACCACCAAATTTTTCATCTTTGCCAATGCTCCAATTATATGAACCCATACCCAGACGAATGGTTGGATGAAACAAGCTGTATTTAGTAGCGCGATAATCGTCCTTTGCAGCCAACATACCATATTTTGTTGACAAAATATCAGGATGTTCATCAAGGGCAATCTTCAAAGCTTCATCATAAGTATAAGGAGGCTGCTCAAGTGCAAAGTCTTCTTCAGAAGGAATCACATCCACATCCGTCCCCAACCCCATCGTAAAACCCAGATTGGATCGCGCAATAAGCACATCATTTTCGCGTTGAATCAACGTCGCTTTGGTATTGGCCAATAACGCTTTTGCTTCAGCAACCTGCAAAATAGCAGCTGAACCAATCTCATATAGTGTTTCTGCTCGACGCAAACTCTCTTCAGAGACACCAACCCGTTCCTGCTGCACTTCAAGCAATTTCATGGTTTGTAGCAATTGAAAGTAATCTTGCTTGACGAAAAAGATCACATCGTAACGGTTGCCAATCTGCGTTACCCGTTGCTGTTCCAACCGTTTTTTGCTGGCAGCTAGACTTGCAATAATTTGTCCGTCATATATCGGAATTGTAAGCCCACCCACGCCTATACTTTGCCCACCATTGATACTTTCATTACCGGCCAAATTGATGAGACCACCCGTTGTTTCATCAATTACCTGGCGTTCGCTTGGCCCTCTTACACTTCGACTGATACCCCAACTGAGGTTGGATGAGTTTGGCAAAAAACGATTGCGTGCTTGATCAACCGATGCCTCAGAAAGAGCAACAGTATATTTACCTTGCTCAATGGTGAGATTATTTGAAAGTGCCACCTCAACACATTCATCGAGTGTCAGCTTCATTTCTGTTTGCGCGTGTACTTGAGCGACAAACAAACCACAGATTATAAATAAAAAATAGCTTACAAATCGCATCATAAAAACGCTCCATCAACCGTTAACATTTATCTATTATTTCATCACAGAGATTAGACGAAACAACCACAAAAAAGTTACCAAGTATTTGCTTACTTTCTGAACCCTTAAAGAAAACAGAAAACCAAACAAAAGAAAAGCAAAAAATAAACCCAAGCCCTACAGAATCATTCTCAATAGAAACAATAACTTACACAAGACCCATCCCTAAACCACCGAAAAATCTCACATCGCACCAGGCAGTGATGGGAAGAGGCGGGCACGCACCAAGTGATGGTTGGGTAGTCTTGGGTCACACCCGGCAGGGTAACAGGTGAGGCACCCACCAAAAGGCCAAAACGCTCAGCCGCTATTCCCCTCGATCAAGCAGGGAATACACCGTTGGAATGACCACCAACGTCAAAATAGTCGAACTGATCAGCCCCGCCACAACCGTAATCGCCATAGGCGTGCGAATTTCAGCCCCATCACCCAAGCCCATGGCCATGGGTAAAAGACCCAATACAGTCGTTGACGTCGTCATCAAAATAGGTCGCAACCGCACTTCACCGGCCTTCACAATCGATTCTATTTTCGATAACCCGGTCTGGCGCAGGTGGTTAATATAATCCACCAACACAATCGCATTGTTAACCACAATGCCCGCCAACATAATCATACCCAAAAATGCCACAACGGACAGCGGCACACCCGTAACAAACAAGACAAGTATCACACCAATGAGGGCCAGTGGAATGGTAAACATAATCACAAGAGGGTGGATAAAGGATTCAAATTGAGAGGCCATTACAATATACACCAAGAAAATGGCCAATGCCAATGCAAACGTCAAACTGTTAAGCGACGTTTCCATTTCTTTATTTTGCCCTCCAATGACCACAGACACATCTTGTGGAATATCCATTCGTTCCAAAACCTGCTGAATCAGCGCCGTCATCGAGCCCAAATCGACACCACTCACATTTGCAGAAATGAGCACCGCACGCTGTTGATCAATACGCCGAATCTCGCTCGGGCCTTCGTGTACTTCAATGTCAGCAACCGCAGACAACCGAATGGGTACCTGCCCGTTTGGGTTCACCACCAACCGGCGCAAATCTGAAACCCCAGATCGATCCGCTTCATCAACCCGCACCAACACATCAATGCGTCGATCTGCCTCACGGAAGCGGGTCACCACATTGCCTTGCACCTTCTCACGTACCAAAGAAGCTACAGATCGCACATTTAAATCATATTTGGCCAACAAATCCCGATTATAGACAATCTGAACCTCTGGGTTGCCCCGCTGTAAACTCGATTGCACATCATACAAACCATCAATATCAGCCATCATACTTTCAGCATCGCGCCCCAACCGCGTGAGTGTTGGCAAATCATATCCACGAATTTCAACTTCGATAGGCGTTTTAAAGCTAAACAACGCAGGTCGGGCAAAATCGGCCTTAAGCTGTGGCAAATCGGAGAAACGGTTCCGTAAATCGGCCATCAAGCGATCTTCTCGTTGTGCCAAGGGGCTCTCGCCTCGAATCCCACCCCAAACTCGGCCAGGTAAACGAATCAAATCTTGTGCCCATCGCACAAGCATGTTTTGCTTCAAATCCACCTTTTCTTCTGCTAACACAACCGAAATAACACCCGTGTGCTCACCCTGACCAGACGAGGAGATTGCCGTTTTGTCTACACCAACGGCAGAAGAAATATTACCCACATCAAGTGCTTGTAAAATACGTCCTTCAAGGAGCTTCACGGTTGCGTCTGTCGCCTCAAGTGGCGTGCCCACAGGCAAACTTACATCTACGTGAAATTCACCCTGATGTACTTGGGGAATCAACTCTGTTCCCAATTTGGGTAACAAAACAAACCAGCAAATTGCAAATGGAACAACAGCACTCATCACCACAGTTAAGCGGTTCTGCAACGCCCAGCGAATGAAGGGCGTATACCCATTTTGCACCAGATCAAAACCGCGTTCAAACAAAAATAAAATCGGTGTTAAGATAGGCAACGCGATCAATGCCAACAAAACCAAAGCCGACAGAGCCGTTAAGAAGGTCAGCATCAGAGCCAACACCAAAACCTTGCCCAATAGGGTTAACACCGTAAAAATCAAAAAGCGCAACAAAAAGTAAATCGGGCCCAACACAAACAGCAGCAATACGCCCACTTCAGCCAATATGCCCGGCACCACTTTCAAAATCTTCTTTAAAATGGACCCCTGCCAAATCCAGCGAGGTACGCGTTTGGCAGCACCCCAAGTCCAACGGATTTGTCCCACCAAATCATGGCCCAATGTCTGAGGTGTTTGAAAGGCCAACAAATCGTCCCAAATAGCACGCACCCACGCGCGCCCAAATAAATCGTGCCCAATTCCCCAATCACAAATACGCTGCCACAGCTCACCAGCCGTCGCTTTTTTGCGTATTTTTTGTATGGGCAAAGCCAATGGAAAAAACAACAAACTTGCCAAAATCACCAAAGCGGCTTTCAAAACCACCACAATCACCACAGCCAAGACCCATAACACGCGACTCACATATTCGACCAATAACCACGGCAAACCTATGACAACACGGGCAGCCAAAGCCCCCAAGCCCGTATCACCTTTTTCCCGAGCATCTGCCGCAGATCGAAGAGAAGCAATCGAACGCAATTGCAAAATTTGTGATTGCGTTATTTCTTTCAAACGGCCCTCTCCACCTTCGCTGTTGCCCAAATTCACCTGACGCGATGCCAACATAGGTATGAAGAACAGAGCCACACCCAAAGAAGCCAATAAAGAGAACACCACCGTCAGCGCCATATCACCAAAAATTTGCCCAGCAACCCCTTCGACAAAAACAATGGGGAAAAACACCGCAACAGTTGTTAGCGTTGAGGCAAATACAGCCCCCCCCACTTCACCCGTACCTCGAATGGTTGCCGTTACAATATCATCGCCATCTTCACGGCATCGAAAAATACTCTCCAAAACCACAATGGCATTGTCCACCAACATCCCAATGCCCAATGCCAACCCACCCAAAGACATAATATTGAGAGAGACACCAAAGATGTTCATCGGTGCAAAAGTTGCCACAATAGAAATGGGAATGGCCAAACCCACAATGGCGGTATTTGATGGGTTGCGAAGAAAAATATAAAGCACCAAAATGGCCAAAATACCACCCACAACAGCAGTCTGTTTCACCTCGTTCACAGAAGATTCGATAAAGGTCGACTGATCGGTCAACAACTCCATATGAACATCTTCGGGCAGAGAAAACGCAATATAACTGGTCATCTCCTTCATTTTTACAAACTTGCGCACTTGTGCATTGCGATCACCCGCTTTGCCTTCTTCCACCTGGCCCGCTTTCAACTTGCGTGCATATTCCAATTGTTCGGGTGTGCCAAACAAACGATCTGCAACCCGCTGTGCCGTAGCGACAATATTGGCATCGGCTTCTTTAAAGATCTCAATTTCAACACTCTCAACCCCATTCACCCGCGTGATAATCTCACGTTCTTTGTTCGTTCGATACACCTTCCCAACATCTTTGACTCGAATTTCTATCCCATTGCGTTCACCCACCACCAAATCGGCAATCTCTTCAATTTTCCGAAATTCATTGAGGGTGCGCACCAAATACTCGGTCTGACCATCCAACAAGCTGCCACCCGCCAAGTTCACATTTTCTTCCTGTAAACGCCTGTTGATGGTACTCATACTCAGGCCCATCTGTGACAGCTGTCGCTCGCTAATTTCCACCCGAATTTCTTCTTCTAACCCACCCTTCACCCGAGCCGCCGCCACGCCTTTGAGCGCTTCCAATTCCTGCTTGATTTCTTCCTCTGCAATTTGTCGCAGCGCATACATATTGCCTTGGCCATAAATGCCCACACGCATAATGGGGTCTTGTGTGGGATCATATCGCAAAATCAAAGGCCGATTCACCCCTCGTGGCAGGTTCAAACGGTCTAAGTTTTCACGAACAGTCTGAACCGCATCATTCATATCGGTTCCCCAGCCAAACTCCAAAATCACATCAGACAACCCAGGTCGTGAAATGGATGTAATGCTCACCAAGTTGCTCACCACACCCAATCGCTGTTCTGTTGGCCGAGAAATTAAATTTTCGACTTCCTCGGGTGCTGTATCGGGATAATCCGTGCGCACAGTCAATGTGGGATAAGAAATATCGGGCATCATGTTCAGCGGCAATTGCTGATAAGACACATAACCAAATACAGCGATGGCCAGAACCACCATGAAGATGGCAACTGGCCTTCGCGTTGTAATCTCAAATGTGCTTGAAAAATCTCTTTTCGAATCGTTCAATCGACTCCCCTTTATCTTTTACCTGAATGCCTAAGTGCTTTCGGGGTTCTTTACCGCTGCATTAGAGTCTGGCTTGGCTGGAATACGGAGACCCTCGCCATCAATAATCCGTACCTTTGCTTTGTCTTTCAACCCATTTTGTCCCACAATCACAATCAATTCACCCTTTTTGACACCCGATACCACTTCAACATGCTCGGTGTCATCAAACCCAATGTCAAACCGCACTTTTTGTGCGGTGCTGTCTGTAACCACAAACACATGGGGCATTCCATCGTCGTAAACCACCGCGCGCTTGGGCACCAATACGGCCTGGGCATGAGTTGCAGTAACGATATGCGCATTGACAAACATACCCGGGCGCAAACGACGATCATCGGCATTTAACTCCAGAGTCACCTTAAAGGTACCGCTGCTTGGGTCAACCACTGGGCTAATACGTAAGATACGACCCTCAAATTTTGAATCGGGCAAAAAATCTGTCGTCACCAATGCGCGCTGTCCTATCGATAAATTTTGCATGCCTTGCCCAGGGACATGCACATAGGCAATTAGGCGTGACAAATTGACCATCTCATACAACTTTGAACTTTGGCCAACCCGATCACCAATTTTAACGATTCGCTGAGAAATCACCCCGTTAACAGGCGCACGCACATGTGCATGAGCCAACGATAATTGCGCGCGTTCCCATCGAATCTTAAATTGCGCCACACTCATTCTGAGATCTTCGTATTCTTCTTTTGCCAACAATTTTCGATTGTAAAGTTCCGCTTTTCGGCGAAGCTGGGCTTCCATTTTTTCATATGCCAATCGCGCTTCGGCCTCATCCAGTTTGAGTTCATCATCCACCAACTCAACCAAAATTTGTCCCTCAACAACTTTGGCACCTTCTTCAACCAAAATACGACGCACCAAACCCGAAGCCTGGGTATAAATATCGATGGTTGCTTCGGCTTCTACTGTGGCACTGTACAGCACATGCTCCGAAATTTCGCCCGTTTCTACAGTTAAAACCTTTACGGGTACCCCTTCACGCACCTTCTCTTTTTTCTTATCCTTGTTTGCTACTTTGGTTGAATCGGTCTTCGTCGAATCGGCCTGGGCATCTTCAGATTTTTTTGCCCCAGCATCTTCGCCACAACCAACTGCAGCAGCCATAAATAAGAACAACACCATCAGAATGTGCGCGCGCACATCAAGCAAGAATCGCTGCATAAAATTAATCTCCAGTAAAAAAGAAAGGAACCACAAATAGGTCACAACATTCGACGCGTCAACAAAACCTGAGGTTTCGTCAAAAACGCACTATTTCTATGAATTATATAAAAATACCCTACAATTGTGTCCAATGGGATATTTTTTTAGCCATATGAATGATTTTTTGCTCTATCATAAGGTACTTGAATAAATCTACTGTGACAATATACTGAACATACGTTTAGCCCTCAAGAGCTAATCCGATTTTCTACCCGGTTCGTGTTCAAAATAAAAAAGAGGCGATCCAGAAAAGAATCGCCCCCAAAGATAATGTGTATCTCTAACAAGCTTAGGCCAAACCCTCCAGTAAATGTCGTGCTATCTCTTTGTAGCGCAGAGCAATAGGAGAATCAGGATCAGAGGCCACCAAAGGCACACCCGTATCACTGCCCAATTGCAACAGTGGGTGCAAAGGAATTTCGCCCAAAAAAGGCACATCATACAGATCTGCTGTATGTTTGCCACCCCCATGCCCAAAGATTGAGGTCTCAGTACCACATTTGGCGCATATATAAGTACTCATGTTTTCGATCACACCCAAAACCGGTACATTCACGGTGCGAAACATCTCCACCCCTCGGCGCACATCTTCAAGCGCCACTTTTGGAGGGGTGGTTACAATCACCGCCCCATCAATAGGCGCGGTCTGTGTGAGCGTAAGTTGCACATCACCCGTACCAGGTGGCAAATCAATAACCAAACAATCTAACGGCGCCCACATCACATCCTGTAAAAACTGTGTCACCATCTTGGCCAACATCGGGCCACGCCAAATCACGGGCACCCCATCCCCAGCGATGAGCCCCAGTGAAATGAACTTGACGCCATGTCGTTCCAACGGGATAATTTTCCCATCTCGCGTCTCAGGTTGCTGCTTCAAACCCATCATAATGGGCACATTGGGGCCGTAAATGTCGGCATCCATCAAGCCAATTTGTGCGCCCTCATTTGCCATAGCCACGGCCAAATTCGCTGCCGTTGTCGATTTTCCAACGCCACCTTTTCCACTGGCAACAGCCACAACATGTTTTATTCCTAAAAGAGGGGGAATCTCTGGCATGGGTGGGGTATTCAAGTCAACCTCCAAATGATGCATCACGTTCAAAATATATACGGTTCCGCCTCAATATATCTGATACCATCAAAACAGTCAACCCAACGCTTCATTTTGTAGACGTAAGAAAATACATATATTACACCCATAGCGAGTCATCAACCCACAGTGAACGCAGTGGACTTCCGCTCACATCCTCCGACTTTGGCCTTCCATATCCATTTTAGAGTCACCAATCCATATTTCGTGCCATTGAAATCTTGCAAAATGCCCTAAAACCCGCACCCCAACAACCCGATCTGCCAAGAGATCCTCCCCGATCTCAAAAACCCATAAAAAAGACGCCCATCAATTGACGGGCGTCTTCTCATAATGCATTGTTGTTAGGCTCTGTCGTTTTACGTCTGTGCCTGCATAACACATTCAGCCAACTTTGGAATACCTTCTTGAATTTCTTTGAGCGACGCATATCCAAAAGCCAAACGTAAATATGCCACATCAGCGTTGTGAACATGAAACGCTTTGCCTGTTGCATAATCAACGCCTCGATCTTCTGCAAGCTGTTCACATTTGACTCGGTCTGTTGCTTCGGGCAATTTCACCCAAATAAACAAACCGCCTTTGGGACGGCTAAACCATTCAAATGCATCGGGGTATTGCCCCAAAAGCTTAAACATCAAATCGCGTTTTTCTTTTACAATATTGTTAATCTTGTCAACATGAGTCCACATATGCTCGCGAAAATATTCAGCCACAACAGCCGCAGCCAATGTGCTTGTGCCCCCATCGCGTCGGAGGGATAAAATTTGCCCCAACAACGGTTGTTTGGTGAAGAAACAGCCCAATCTGACACCCGGGCCTAGAATTTTTGACAGCGATTCAATATGAACCACCGGCACCTCTGATGGCAACGTGTAAAAAGACGGCACATAATAATCATCTTCATAAACCGTATCGGCATAACAATGATCTTCTACTACGGGCAGTTCATATTGTGCGGCTATTTGCAGCAACTCTTTGCGCCGCGCCAAGGGCATTACCGCACCTGTTGGGTTTTGGAATGTGGCCAATACATAAATGAATTTGGGCAAATTCCCCTTATCGGCTCGCACCTTTAATTCATCGGCCAATGCATCCATGCGCATCCCATGTTCATCCACCGGAATGCCCACCAACTCTGCGCCCTCTTTTTTATAGGCGCCAATGGTGCCCGAATAACTAAATTCTTCCATAATCACACCATCGCCAGGCTTTTCGATAAACATTTGCGCCATCAATGTCACACTTTGCATCGAACCATTGGTCAGTGCAATTTCATCCACCGCAGGCGCCATCCCCTCGCGCTTGAGCAACCTATCGGCCATCAACTGGCGCAAAGGCAAATACCCCAAACTGCCCGGATACAATGCCAATTGATTTCCCATTTCAGGCAAGATGCGCATCGCTGCCTCACCCAATTCACGGTTTGGAAACGACGCGGGGTCTGGCCTACCACTGCCAAACGGATAACTGTCCATCGTTAGACTCCTCTCACAGATCGTCTTTCATCCGGTTTAAAAACAAAATCTTCTCGTGCCACCAAACGGTCGGCTTGACGTTCATAACCACGCCACCACTCAGACCTCGATTTTCATAGGATACCGCTCTTTTCTGAGATAACTAACGTGCCCGATAATCATGTTCCAACTCCGCCAAAACAGCAGAGGCAACCTCTTCCACATCACCTTCGCGTTCTATCTTATCAGACCATTCCCATGCATCTAAATAATCATCTGTACCCGCAAGGCCTTCTTTCATGGCCACCCGGTCAATCTCTTGCTGAAACAACTCAGGCATTTCATACGCCTTGGGCCTTTTGCCGTCATATACCCGAATCTGCGCCGGAATATCTTGCCAATACAAAACTTGATAAACAGCCATTATTTCTCGTCCATTGCTTTTCGAAACGCTGCAATATGTTCTGGCTCTGTGCCACAGCACCCGCCAATCAAAAACCCACCCACATCGAGTAAAGCACCCATATGAGGTGCCATCTCTTCTGGCCCTTGTGAATAAATCGGTAACTTGGTCACCTTATCTAACAACGGCAAACCCGCATTTGGATACGCCATCAACCGCTTGCCTTCAATACCGCGCTCAACCAATGCATCGCGCATCTGTCGAGTACCTTCGATTGCATAAGGCATTCCTGTATGATCTGTGTTGCGTGTTTCTGCTCCGCAATTCAACCCCAACAAATGCACGTGGTCAATCAAACTATCGCCATTAGAAAATTCACCGCCCGCCAACAGATCCAATAAATCACCCGGTGAAAATCCCCAATCTGTCTTATAAATCAACTGCCCTGTCTTGCGATCTTGCGTAAACTTATACGTCATATTCACCGCAACGGGCAACCCGGTTTCACGAGTCAAATTGACCACCATCGCCGCTTCTTTGGCCGAAAATTGTGTCTCCACCACAAAAAAATCGACCCCACCATCGGCCAAGGCCCCAATCACCCGTCTGTGTGCCTCAATCGCATCTTCATTTGCAATCCCAAATACCGTATCCCCCGCATCGGCCTCAATCGCCCCAGGAGAAGGCCCAATCGAACCGGCCACATAAACCTCGCGACCACTGTCTTCGACGGCCCGGCGCGCATGTTGTGCACCCAACTTGGCCAACCGTTCGGCATCATCGGCATCGCCCCCAGCCATTTTCAAATGCAACGGAGACACCACAAAGGTGTTCGTCCCAATCGCGTCGGCACCCGCATCAATATAAGCCCGATGCACCGACACCACAGCGTCTGGATGTGATTCATTGGCCAATGCACTATTGGTCAAATTCACCCCACGCGCAAACAACTGAGACCCAAACCCACCATCGTACACCATGGGATTGTCATCTTTCAACCGGTCAATAAAAGCCTTCATCAAGATACTCCTAAATCACATGGGTTTAAACTGACACCCTTCTACAAATGCGTCAAAAAAATCGGGCTGTGTCTCAAGCTCAATATGTTCAATACGTTTCACCAACGCTTCAATATCTGCCCGTTTCTTTCGTGATAACAATATCTCGCGGGCCCCTTGTATTGCCGCATTGCCCACCTTTTCAATCCGATCAATAGGCACAGGGGCCAAAAAACCAATCTCAATGGCATTTTCTACATTCACATAATTGGCAAAGCCACCCGCCAAATACAACCGATCAATTTGTTCAGGCCTAATGCCAAACTCCCGCATCACAATCAATTGCCCACAATAATTCGCCGCCTTAGCCTGGGCCAAATTGCTCGAATCTTCCCGGGAAAAAGTGATGTTTTGCTCTGGCACCACCATCATTTCGAACTGTTTCTTGTCAACAAAAACACCTTTTTCTGTCATCAAATCATGCCGGCGCAACTCCGCCAACAAATCGATCAACCCCGACCCACACAAACCCTCAGCGAGTCCCCCCCCAATCACATCGCATTCAAACTGCCCATCTACCCACCGCACCGATTCAATCGCGCCATCATAACCGGGCATTCCAAATTTGATGCCACCCCCTTCAAACGCAGGTCCAGCGGGGCAAGATGCCGTTATCAACCGATCGCGATTGCCCAATACCACCTCTGTATTGGTACCCACATCTACCATCATCACAATTTCATCCTGATCGCCCATATCCAATGCAGCCAAATCGGCGGCCACATCGCCACCTACGTGGCTGGCAATAAGGGGTATGCCATACACTTTTGCCTTCGGGTTCACACGTATGCCCACGCGACGGCTGCTTTGATAAATGGCCGTCGTGTCGCGCTCACCCGCCAGATATTCATCCTCAATCGTCGATTTATACGGCTTTTGGCCAATGCCTTGAACATCCAATCGAAACAACAATTCACGCATCGTTGCATTGCCCGCCACCACTATCTCATAAATTTCTTGCCGCACAAAACCCAGCGCCTCTCCCAAAGACAAGATCTCTGCATTAATCGCATTCACCAAGGCCTTCCACAACTCATCGGGATGTGCACCATCATAAGAGATGCGATACATGATATCGCTGCCGCCAAAACGTTGTGGATTTTCAAATGAACGAACCGCAACACTCTCGCCCGTTTCGAAGTCCACCAAATCCATCACCACAGTTGTTGTGCCCACATCAATGGCCATCCCATACACATGCCCACGAAACCGATCCACTTCTTCGCCATCATACAAAACCCGTTCCCCATCCCGTATCACGAGAGGATCAAGAGCTGTCTCTTTCTCACGTCCCAAGGTCAAAATCTTAGGCGTGCGCCGAAGAGGCATAAAGTCAATTTTTGCATCAATATCCACAACCTCAGCCTGACAAGCCAAACGATAGGGATCTTTTAGAAAAGATTCAGCCTCCGTACGTGGGCACAAAGCTTCCATCCCCTCACGTACTTCCACAATACACTCATGGCAAATACCCGACCGAAAACAAGATGTTGGCACCAGCACCTTTAAATCATCGGCGTAATCAAAAATCGTTTTCCCTGTTTCAAGCGTTTGTATCATGTCTCGATGTGCGATGGTGCCACTGCCTTTTTGCACGCGATCCTTTTTTTGTTTGCGAATTCTCTCTTTCATCTCCACATAGGCTCCTGGTTCCATATCCCAGGCACTGCGATAATCTAACTTATCATCACTGCTACATTGAAAAAGCGCCCGATCGGGCGCTGGTTTTCGCTGAAATTTGCAACCAAATTTTGCAGTGCAATCATTGTCGCGATTCTTATAGGGGCATCGCACCAAGGCTTGTTCATCGGCATGTTGTACAATGTTCCCCAAAATTTGCGACATGCGATCCAACCGCTCTTGATAGGCTTTGGGATCAATCTTTTTCATTTTCACCTCACAAACACCCAAATCTGAATCATAAATGCACCCGTGACTTTATTCGTTTTCCGCTTTTAACTCCAGCAACAATCTTTTGGCCAATTCGACACAATCCAAGGCATTGTCGCCGTATCCATCTGCACCCATATCGTCAGCAAACTCTTGCGTGACAGGTGCGCCTCCCACCATAATTTTCACACCATCTCGCAAATCTTCATCGATAAATGCTTCAATTGTTTTGCCCATGTTGGGCATTGTTGTTGTTAATAAAGCCGACATGCCCAACAACTTCGCTTGGTGCTCTTCCACGGCTTCCATGAATTCGTCGTCTGAGGTATCGACACCCAAATCGTGCACCACAAACCCAGAACCACGCAACATCATAATGCACAAATTTTTACCGATGTCATGCAAATCACCCTTCACTGTACCCATAATAACAGTGCCTATGGGCTCCACACCCGCATCAGACAAAATCGGTTCAATATGCGCCATGCCCGCTTTCATCGCGCGTGCACAAGCCAACACCTCGGGCACAAAAATGAAATTCTCGCGAAACTTGATGCCCACAATGCCCATGCCCGCAATCAAACCATCATCCATAACTTCCAATGCATCCACATCTGCGTCCAAAGCCTCACGTGTCAACCGATCCACGTCGTGATGCGCCCCATCTATTAACGCCGCTGCAATAGCCTGCATTTGTGGGCTCACCCGTGCAAACAATTCGACATTGCGTGTAATTTCTTCAGGTCGTTCCAAATACTCTTCGATCTCACTGCGAATAAACTCATTTTCAACATCCGTCAATTCTGCCATTGTCACTCCGTTATTTCTTTTTGATTCAAAATGTCTGTTATGTTATGCCGCTTGTTCCTTATGCCACTCTTTTACCGCCTCTGGAATTGCTTTCAAATTTTCAATCGACGTTTGTAGCGGAATCGCACATTCTGGCCCCACCAAATGCACACCTGCCTCCAAATTTCTGATCACTTCTTCTCTGACCACATCGGGGCCCTTTGAAAAAAGTGTTTCGGGATTGTTGATATTGCCCACCAAAGAAATCCGTTCTTTCATAATATGAATGGACTCTGTTGGATCGTTCTTGGAATCGTAATGAAAAGCTGCCATGCCTGTTTGAGCGATATATTCCATGCGATCTACCGTACGCCCACAAATATGTAAAATAATAGGAATGGGAATACGCTCGGCAAACTCAATATGCAAATCGCGCAAATATCGTTCATAATATTCCCCACTCACCAAATCACCCGTTGCATGATCGGGCAATGTTATGGCATCGGCACCCGCTTCGAGCTGTGCCACGCCAAAATCCACTGTCGCGGCCTTCAACTTGTCCAATATCTGCCGAGTCTGGTCTGGGTCATCCAACGACATCAGCAAAAAGTCTTCTACACCAAAACAGTGATATGCCAAAGACCACGGCCCCATCGTTTTGCCAATAACAGCCACTTCATTGCCATATTCTTTTTTCAAAATCTTAATTGCATCCAGTACACATTTTGTGTCGGGATGCGTCAAGAAGTTGCTGGGAATTTTAACATCATCTGCTTTGCTCCAAATGGGTTCCTTCATCTTTACCGTAGGCCAATTGTCTTTTTGTTCCCACTGAATTTTGCAGCCCAACGCCGACGATTCTTGAATAATCGTAAACACCGGCATAATCGTATCAAAACCCAACTCAGTATAGCTCGTTGCAGCCAAACGCGCCATGAGCTCGGGCTCACGATTGGCTTGTGGGAAATAAGCATCGACCAAATCCATCAATTCCACAGTTGCAACAGATGTGGGGTTACATATGGGCGTGCGATCAACAGGTTCGCGTTTGAGCGCCGCCAACACACGTTCTCGTGACGTCATTGGCCCAACAGTTTGGGTCACCATAACTTGATCCTAATCCTTTTGTTAATGATTCTAAGTTTGTGCACTGGGTGCTGATAAAACCCCACGGGATGCCGATTGCTCAATTTCTCTGAGAATTGATCGCACATTGGGCGCACGCAACAACAGCAAACCAACCAATGCATCGTGGGCTTGTCCACAATCAAAACCAACCTGATCGTCAACACCATCCACAGCCGTCATCTCACCCAATTTGCCCAACCCACCCGTCACAACCCGAATACGACGTACCACTTCATCGCTTTCGCCATCAACCGAAATATGATATTTGCCCGATCCCAAAGAGGTCGCTACCATACTCAACCCCGATTTTCTATCCAGAAGCAATAAAGGCCGTGACGCAACGGCGCCATCCGGACCCAACTTACACGCCTCTAAAAATATTCGCCTCACTGCCAGGATATGGTCACTGCCACAAGGAAACCGCAACAACCCCTCGCTGCTAACTTCCATACCCCCTAAAACCTGCATCGCCCTTTTCACAAAAGCGATACGATCTTGTGCACCTTCTTTTGAGCTATATGTATGCACCAAAAATCCGGAGCCTGAATCCAAATTCTGCAGGTATAACCCAATGGTAATATCTTGGAAATGGCTGTCCATTGGCACCAGTTCAAGACGCTTTCCAATATCTAATGTTTGTCCCATATCAGCAACCCTTTGTGACCCAACAATCAACACCAAAGCTCTGACTTATAGATTACCCCAGAACCCGCGTTTTGTAAAGACAGGAAAATTCACACATCCAAAACAAATTTTCGTACCGCAGCAGCGAAGCCATCTTCATCAACTGGCAACGTTGTATGCAGTCCCATATCCACAACATCTGCCTTTGTTGCTTCGTCTGCATTGCCCATCAACACACCCACACCCGCCGCGTTGAGCATTGGCAAATCGTTATTGCCATCACCAAGAGCCATCACCTCATGCATGGGAATTCCCGCATGATTTGCAATTGCCTTTAGAGCCACAGATTTATCCACCTGAGAATGCATAATTTCTACACGTCCAGCAACCGCCCAAGCCTTATAAATGCGATCACCAAATATGCGATCCAAATCACCCAATGTTTGCTCCAAATGCTCAGTGTCAGGCAAGATCATCACTTTAGGAGGAATACCCAAATCCCCCCTCTGTATCCGATCGACCAAGCCCCCATCTACTTCATAGGTCATATCGGTCATGGCAGCTACCGCGCGCCCCATTTCTGTATCGCGATCGGTAATATACACTTCGGAAATGTCATCCCCTTCGAGATCACACCGACAGTACACAAAATTCATCTGCCGATCAGCAATATACTGCATGAGTTCGTCAAATACATCTGCCGGCAAACGTTGTTCATACATCAATTCACGTCGCCCATTTACATGGGGTGCAAACGCCAATGCCCCGTTATAACCACCAACATAAAGCGCATTGGCAACGTTTGGGTCTTCACGAAAAGGAAGTTGATTGCGATCAAAGTTGCGTCCACTAATCGACGCCACCACCACACCCCGTTCTAACAATGCTCGAATCACATCCCAAGAAACCTGTGAAGGATAATTGGAATGATGCAACACCGTCCCATCCAAATCAAACGCCACCAATCGAATCACCCACACCTCCCGCTTTTAAAAATTCCATCTGTGTCAAAAATCATCCAAAACCTCGAACATCACACGAAACACATCTGCCAGTCTATGCGCCGATCCGCCTAATCTACCACAGGCAAATTAACCACCGCACCCCGCTCAACAGAACGAGCCACTGCCTCAGTGAACTCCATATACTTCAAGCCATCGTAAAAACTTGTATCGCCTTGTGAACCCCCATTAATGGCATCAACAAAATCTTTTTCTACCGTCCACTCCCGTGCTTCATTTTCTGGAATGGAAATCTCTTTCAAACCCTCACCCCCTGCTTTAGCACCCAAAATCGTATCGCTTCCAAGCTTATAAATCAGCGTGCCTTCGCTGCCATAGGCCTCTACTTGCGAATCTATGCCAAAACGCGCTACTGCAGAAAACAAAAATGCAGCAGTTGCCCCATTTTGCATTTGTCCCATAATATTCACGGTATCGGGGCGTTCAACAGTTGTGTTGCCATCTTCTGCCGAACGGTTTTTTATAAATGTTTCTGCCTGGGCCGAAATCGTTTGCATATGGCCAAACCAACGGTGCACGACCTCTACCAAAATACCCATATTTAATATGTTCAAGCCCGAATAACGTGCTACTTGGCGCCAATGTAATGGGCTTGTAGGATCACTATTGCCCCCGCTAAACGACCGCGTGTACACATTGTAAATATCTCCCAAATAACCTTCACTGATCAACCGACGCATAAACAAGTCGCCCTTCATCCCCATTGGAGAGGGGCAAATCTGCGTCACCAACCCTGTCTCCATTGCTTTGGAATACATCCGCTTGGCTTCACTCAAATTCATTGCCATACGTGCTTGCACAAATGTGTGTTTGCCAGCATCCAAAGCCTTAAGCACAAATTCACAATGTTTATAGGGCCATGTGCCAATCATCACCGCATCAATGTCATCCCGGGCGATCAGAGCATCTGCATCGGTCATTAAATCGGGCTTTAAACCAAATTCATCGGCAATCTTGCGACCGCTTTCTTCACTGCGATTGCAAATGGCCACCACTTCTGCATCATCTACCTTGGCCAAACCCGGAAAATGCCTGCTGCGAAAGATACCGCCCGCACCAATAATACCAATTCTCACTTTGCTTGCCATAACGACCTCCTGGAATTTAATCAAAAGGGTTCAGAAAATTCACGGTGTCCATGATAACATCCCGAACCCTATCGCGCAAGTACACACCCAATATAAAAAAACGGATCGAATGACACATCCGACCCGCTGTTGATGAACCCAATGAATCCTATGGATTTGTTAAATCATCATACCCACTCAAATGGTAGGAATAACCCAAATAATCCAACAAATTGCACAAAGAGCGCAACGCCACACCAAAACCATCCACACCACTAAACCCACCAAACTGCCCACCACCTTTTACATGGGGTTCCAAGTCGACAAACACACCTGGCACACCCAGTTTTTTAAACTGGCGATCCAATTTGGGCACAAGCGACTTAAAGTCACGCATCACCATTTCATGACCGGCATCACCTTGGTCAACCGGAATAAAGCGCGACAATCCGCGCTTGGAGGCTCGATTGAGCATTGCACGGTTGGCAGGCGCATTAAATCCCTTGATGTGGATCCATCCCAAACCAGGTTTGGTCTTCAGATATTGCGCAAAAGCACTTTCTGGGCTGTGACCTTTTGCCTCCATATTGCCCACATCCATAATAATACAGGCATTGGGGCTGTTGATCCGTTTGTGCATCGCAATCAGCGTCTCTCCATCTCCGCCAACCAAATCCGATTCCACTTCAGACCCATAAATCAAACCCTCTTTTGCACATAAAGCCACAATTTCTGCAAGCTGATCCGACGCTTGATCCAAATAGTCCCATGGATTTGAACCCGCAGGATGATAGTAGCTAAAACCACGAATCAATTTGGTATCAAACGCATGAGCCAACTCAATAGCTCGTTTCACTTCGGTATCCAAATACTTCTTGAGCGGCACATATCGATTCTGTGTACCATCTTCCACATCAAGCAACTTCACCTTGCCCAAAGGAGAACCGATGCTGGATACAGACATACCATATTCTTTGTGCAACTTTTGCAACTTCTTGACTTCAGCTTTGGTCAATTGCATCGCATTTTTGATGCCATTTCCCAAATCGATAAACCGAATGGTATAATATGACAAACCCAACGCACGCATCATCGTAAATTGCTCTTCGGCGCGTTTACTCACAGGACCTTCATCGGCAAAACCAGAAAGAATCACATCTGCCA
The DNA here is from genome assembly GCA_047619225.1 of Candidatus Latescibacterota bacterium. Lineage (GTDB taxonomy): Bacteria > Latescibacterota > UBA2968 > UBA2968 > UBA2968 > JABIFK01. The sequence continues at coordinate 18,297 of JBLHJX010000014.1, read as the reverse complement.
AAACAACCTCCTTTTATAACTTTCAATGTTCAACCATCACTTGAATTAAAACGATAGTAGAAAAAAGGGAGAAGATAAAAACCAAGCCCCTCTTCTTTCTTCTTTATGCCTCTTCTTTATTGCGCTTGATCATATCGTGCTTGCACATCTGGCAACCACTTTTTGACACCCACGTGGCTCGGATCTATTTCTTCTGCCTTTTTTAAAGCCTTTACAGAAGACGCCCAATCTCCCATACGACCATATAACATCCCCAAGTTAAAATGGGGCGTTACATCGTGTTTGTTTAAACGAATCGCCCGTTTATAGGCCTTTATGGCTTGATCTCCCTGAAACCCATAGCCATAACGCTCCCCCTCCCCATTGTGTTCATAAACATAGGCCAAAAGTAAAAAGCTGGCCGGATCCTGTGGGGCATTTGCTACAACATTCAAGGCCTCAACCAATGCACCTTGTAAATCTTTTTGCTTCAATTTGACGGTCACCAACCCGCGATGCGGATCTAATGACTGAATACCGTCCTTTAAAAGGCCGTGGAAAAGTGCTTCAGCTTCTTTCAAACTGCCCTTAAGGGTATGAACATGCCCCAAAATAGAGCGCACCTGTTGCGGGTCATATTGTAATTCCAATGCATTTTCTAAAGCCGACTGGGCTTGGTCAAACTGTTCCAAATCTCGATAAACAAGCCCCAAGTTATAAAAAGCAGCACCATACTGGGGGTTCAAGTCTACTGTTTTTAGAAAAGCTTTTTTGGCCTCCTCAGTTGCCCCATTCACATAGTGCTGTGTGCCCAAATTGAAATACAAATGCGGCAAATGTTGTTGCACTTGCGACAAGGCGGGATGATCGGGATATTCATCGCGCAAACGCTCCCAAAATTGAGCCGCCTGCGCCCAATCTTTTTCCTGTAAAAACACATACCCCAAACGATACAACAAATTGGGATCATTTGGATAAAAAGACAACGTGCTTAAATAAGCTTTTCCGGCATCAGAAAATGCGTTTTGCATTTGAAGCGCAATGCCCAATTGATACCACGCATCGCCATAATTGGGCCGCGCTTGTACTGCAGCAGCAAACGCCTGTGTAGCATCTTTATATCTTTTCAACTGCATATAAACACGGCCCAAATTGTAATAGGCCCCTACAAAATTGGGCACAAGCTCAATCGCCTGTCGAAACTCACGCACCGCCTCCAGCAACCGCCCTTGGTTGGCCAACTGCGCGCCCTGGTTGTTGTGCTCGGCAGCTGCGGCATCTATCGTTTCTTGAGGCTGTGCTTGATAGCTGGGAGGGGCACCCCAAATAGGTGCGCCCATCAAAGCCAATACAATAAAAAATACCCACATGGTCTACGTCCGCAAATGAACGGGCAAATGCTCTACCCGATTCAAAAAACGAGGCCGCACCATATCGACAAAATCTATTTGGCTAATCCCCGTATTATAATGACCAAAGTACACACCGGGCAAAATGCCGCCACTCACCAAGGTTTGAATCAGCACATTGGCAAAAGCACCATGTGTCACACACGCAATGCGAATGTCTTGCCCTACAAATTGATCTTCTAAAACCGCTGCAACACGTTTGGCACGCTCGGCCATCTCATCAACCGTTTCACGCGGCCGGTTCCACCAGCCATCCGTGGTCACCTCATCTGGGATCTTATACCCAGGAAACTGGGATTCAATTTCACCACGCGTCAACCCAGAAAACCCCTTGGGGCCCTCATCGGTCTCTAACCAAATGCCACCTTCTTCATGCCAATCAAGCCATATTTCTGCCGTTAAGCCCAAAGCCTGTGTTATTGGCGCTGTCGTTTGCAATGTGCGCAACATCGCGCTGCAAAACAACCGATCAAAACCATATCCAGTGCCCACTTCTACACCCAATTGATCAACATCACGCACATGATCTGCCACACGTTGGGCTTGTTCATGTCCAATGTCAGTCAAAGTCGGATCAGCCACACGATTATCGTTATCACCCCAAGCGTTGTTTTGCGACTGCCCGTGGCGAATCAAATACAGTTCCATAAACCCTCTATTTTTTACTCTGGCCATAGCAAGGAAATGCTGCGCACAGTGCCAGTACCTTGATCACAAATTGGCGTCACTTCAAGCGTACTGCTCGAAGTGTATGCTGCTTCAAGCAAAGAAACCCGCGTTTGAAATGTAGAAGACCCACTCGGGGCAACGCTCGGAGGATTACATGGTGCCACACCTGTCCCCAACAAAGCCCCATCTGCTGCCAACACACGAATTTGCACAGACAAATTTGTTAATTCCAAACCCAACTGACTATCAACCAGTCCGCCCACGGTGATAAAGCCACTTGGGTTAGCCACCGTCCCCGAAGGTTCACCCACAATAGAAGGATTCCCTTCTATTGTTAATTCGTTTGCAACAAAGGTCGTTGAACCCGTACTGTTATTGCTGCCACAGGCAACCATACCCAATAGCAAAATACACAAAGAGAGACAGCCTTTCATAAGCATCATCCTCGATAAATCCCGGCACTGTAAATGATGGAATATTGGGCTTCAATATACACCCAAAAGTCCCTCGGAGCAAGCAATCCCATCTTTCAAATATTGACAACACACCAAAGCCATCACTACCTTCATCTGACCCATAAACTACCAACCCGTTTTTCTTAACCTTCTTGGAGCATTTCTATGATGTCGTATACCCTTACGATTCGCGAAAGCGACGGTTATCCCCGTCGATCCTTTCCCTGCGCAACCACACTGTATTTGCCTCCCAATACCTATCGTAAAAACGATACCTTTCGCCTTCTTGACACCGAAGGAAAAGAACTGCCCTGTCAAATAGATGCCCTTAAAAATCATTCGGACGGCAGTGTTGAAATGGCTGAAATAACATTTGCGCCCTTTTTATCGCCCTATCAAACGGCCAACTACACATTGGAATTGGGTGGTGAAACAGCAACAGCCCAGGTGCGCAACCCCATCACAGTAGACAGCCAAGCAGATGTCACATCTGTCAAACAAGGTGTCATGTCTTATACCGTGCGCCACAACACATTTAACTTGGTTGACGACGTCACATTTCGCGACAAAGCTTTTGTCAAGCCAGGCTTATCTACCCCAACACTCATCCTCAAAAATGGCCACACATTAAATCCCACAGGAACAGCTAAAGTGACACCAGAAACCCAAGGCCCTTGGGCGGGGCGATTGCGTGTTGAAGGACACTACCCCGAAGACTACACCTTTGTCACCCACCTGACCTTTGTATCGAGCAAATCGTGGTTTCTCGTAGACCACAAAATCGTTTCAGGTAACCTCAATCAAATTGAAGCCATCCAATTTGCCAGCCATTATGATCTAACATCTGGCCCTTTATCATCTGCAACAGGTGCACGCATTCGCCACGACGGTACTGCCACATCGTGGGCAGTGATCACCGATGGTACACATACGGTGGACATTGCCATTCTCGATGCCTGGACACCCACAGGTGCCGTACGCTGTGAAGCAGATGCCGATGGCCAATTTCGGGTCATCTATCCCTTCACCAATCGCCCATGCCGCATGTATGTCCACGTTTTACATGGCCCACCCGACGACATCGTCAACACCCCAGCGCCAGCCATGGCCGCAGAACTTACAGTGGTTTCAAATTCGAACTCGAACGTCGCCGCATCTTGAACATCCGTGAGATCCACTCGGGCGGGAAATTCCAACACCAACTGTATGCGTTGTCGCTCACCGACACCAAAAGGACGCCCAGTAAACCGATACGTTGTGGTAGCCAACAGGTCCCCATTGGGCAACCGCAACCACCATTTCATTACAAATGGCGCCTCAATCGGCACGGGTGCTGTATTGATCACATCAACCGAGACCCGCAATCCGGTAATTTCACCCTCGCCATTGCGAACCTCCGTCTTGCCCACATTGGTCAATGCCATCGCCTGAGACAAAAATTCATCCTCGGGAGAAAGCGCGCCATTGCCACACCCAAGCACCCCACAGACAAACAACAAAACAATAAACTTTTGCATATCAACTCCAAAAATAACCCACACCAACAATGCCCACCACCCAGCAATAATAAGCAAACCGTTCTAATTTACCACCCGCCAAAAGCCCCATTAACCACCGAATCGCAAAGACACCCGAAGCATAGGCCATGACAGCCCCAATAACCAACGTCCACAGTGCATCTTCACCGGGTGGATGTGCAATGAGATCATCAACAGCCAATATCGTGGCACCCAAAATAATTGGAATCGATAACAAAAAAGAAAACGTTGCAACTTCTCGGCTGTCCAACCCGCGCCACATACCCATTCCAATGGTTGAACCCGATCTCGAAATGCCTGGAAATATGGCCAATGCTTGCGCACAGCCGATCAAAACGGCATCGGCCAACGTCACGTCCGTTCGTTTTCCCGACGTAAACCGTGTACTCCACAAAACCAAACCTGTCACAATCAAAAAACCCGACACAGCAGCAGGATTTGCAAATGCTTCTTCCAGCGTATCCTTTAACCCAATGCCAGCAACCGCAGCAGGTATCGTACCCAAAACCAAAAAACCGACCATACGCCAAGCAACAGGATCGCGCGCCAAACACCCGCGTATCAAAATCATAATACGCGCACGCAACGCGGTTACCACCGCCAACAAAGTCCCAAAATGCACAATGATCTCAAACGTCACATCACCCGTTTCAATGCCCAACAGCGCTTGCCCCAACGCCAAATGGCCAGAACTGCTCACAGGCAAAAACTCGGTTAAACCTTGAATCACACCCAACAAAGCGGCTTCGAGTGGTGTCAAAATAATCTCCCCTTTCAATTCACCCAGAATCGTTGGTCATAAGTAACATATTTACAGACAAAAAAACAAGCCTGAGAAACAGAACCATCCACGGCCCATAAAAATGAGCGTGATACCGCTTATGATGCCCCCTATCCTTTAAGTCATCAAGCAAACAGACATGGGGCATCCGCCAGGATGGTTTCTTTTTATTTCAAGATTTTGTATCATCTTACACCAGATGGAACCATTTTATGATGCATATCGGATCTCTGGAACACCTATTTATCACACATCAAAGGAGCCTGTGATGCCATCTCAATCTACTCCAAACATTGTCTTCATTCACGCCGAAAGCATGGACGGGCGCAAGATGGGATGTATGGGCCACCCAGCCCTCAAAAATGCAACACCCAACATGGATCGCTTGGCCAACGAAGGCGTCATGTTCAAAAATGCCTACAGCAATTGCCCAGTTTGCAACCCCTCACGTGCAAGTATGTGGAGTGGCAAATACCCCAACTATCGCGACAACTGGAACAACCATCAAGGCTTGCGCGAAGGTATAAAAACCTATCAAGACACCTTTAACAATGCGGGCCATCAAACCTCAGCCATAGGCCCCATCGATTATGCCTACGGCAAACACTCCATGCGCGATCGCATTGGGTCCTGGACACGTGCTGCCAATATTCTCCGTCCTATGTGTCGCACGCCCCTACCGGCTGTTGTTGAAAATGGTCAAGGATATCAACGCGACTGGCGGCATACCTACAACGCCATCGAAGACCTGCACACCCTTAGCACATCGAACCGTCCCTTTTGGCTCTATTTGACCACAGGTCTTGTCCACCCAGCCTTTGTCGCTGAAAAACGCCATATGGAACGCATCAATGAAAACGACATCGACATCCCCCCCACACTCATGGATCTCGATGCCACACACAACGAGGCCGTCGCATACCAGCGCATCACCAAAAACTGTGACAAAAAATTCTCAGAAAACCTCGTGCGTGAGATGCGCCATGTTTATTATGCTATGATATCCGCTTTAGATGACATGGTCGGACGTGTGCTCACCACCATTGATGACCTCGGCCTTGCCGACAACACCTACGTCATTTTCTCCAGTGACCATGGCGAAATGGCCGGAGAGCAAAACCAAGTGCTCAAACGCAACATGTATGAAGCTTCTGCACACGTGCCACTCATCGTACGTGGCCCAGACGTACAAAAAGGGGGCATTGTTCACACCCCCGTCTCTCTCGTAGATCTCTATCCCACATTTATGGACATGGCAGGTATCAATTATGCCGACTATGCCAACCAACCCGGGTACGCCGAAACCCTCGATGGCGAATCACTCATGCCCCAACTCACCGACCACCAAGAACGCAAACGCTCCTGGGCCATGTGTGAATACCACGGTGACCGAGCCGCCACAGGCACCTTTATGCTGCGCCAAAAAGAATGGAAATACATCAAACACGTGGGGTATGATCCCGAGCTCTTCAACCTCATAGATGACCCAGACGAAGCCCATGACCTCGTCCATGAAAAACCGGACATCGTCCAGGAGTTGGACAAGGTGCTCACCGACAATTTTGACTGCGACGGCATCGATGCCCGTGCCAAACAATACGACCGAGAAAATTTCGTTGCCTGGCGAGACCAAGCAAAAACCGACGGCACATATCACGACATGATGGCACGCGTCTACAGTGGCTTTGATCGTGTTTGCATTGAAGACATCGCCCCTTGGACAGATAACAATGAACAACAAATTGAAGCTTGGTTAAACGCCTGAAAATCTATAGGCTTTCCGATGCGATTTATGATACTCCACGCCTTTTTGCGATGAAACCAGAGAAAGAAAAAGCTCTGGCATTGCTGCCTGAGCTTTTTTTGCATTTCAGTAATTTAAAGAACACCAAGCGCGTAGGCACTACACTTTTTGTATTCAGAAAACACGGCCAAAATCTTGCAACTCATCTCATTCTAAAATATAAACACATTACGTTTTCTCGTCCCACTCAGGCACGGAACGATCCTGAACCTTGTTCAAAACATCCCAGAACTTCTGCTCAACGTCTTTCTTACTTTTATTGTCAAGCCGTTGGTCAAAATAACGCCGCGCTTCAAGTTGTGCCACTTCGCGAGAAAGTGAATACGTAATCATCTGATTGAGTGAAACACCTTGTTGTTCTGCCTGCACCTGTAAGCGTTGTTTCAAATCCTTGGGCAAACGCACAAGAACGGATGCGCGATTCTCATTCATAATCGTGTCTCCATTGGTGATAAAATTCACGCGGTGTACAAACCTCAAAGGGCAGCTTCAACTCACCCTGGACAAAATCGCGTGTATTGTTTGTAATCAAATACTCAGATTGGCTCACAAATGCGCATTCAACAAACAGATTGTCACCCTCATCGGGCAAATTTGGACGCAGCAAGTAAGAAACATTGTGTGCCACTCCAACCAGTACAAGCATATCCAGCACAGCATCAACATCGTCTTGTGTTAATGCAAAAGCATTCAAAGATTCAAGCCGAGATAAAACATCTTCATATTCAAAAAACACAGGCACAGTAAGTGCCAATGTCACTTTGCGCTGACCAATCCATTGCAAAATGTCAAACGAGGCCCCGCGCTTGCTGTATAATGCCCGAAACAAAGCACTGGTATCCAATGTAATTATCATTTTTACATGATATCGTATACGATATCACTTGTCAATAGCTTGGACGAAGTATAAATGAACGAGAAGTGGAATCAACGCGTTGGCGTGTATGGGATTTGTGTGACAAAGGAAGGTCTGCTCGTCATTGACAAAACACAAGGCCCGTATCGAAAACGCTACGATCTGCCCGGTGGGGGCATAGAACCAAACGAACTATTGCACGATGCCCTCCACCGTGAAGTCAAAGAAGAAACGGGCCTCGAAATCAAAGTCATCGATCAACTCGGCACCTGTGAATTTCTTGTACCTTGGCCGACTGTAAAATTCACCCATCTTCATCACATCGCTCACCTTTTTCACATTCAACATCTCACTGAAAAACTTCTCCCACCTGCAGAATTTGAGGGCCAAGACTCTGGTGGTGCAACATGGCTTTCGCTAAGTCAAATATCTGACAACAATGCATCTCCATTGGTTATTCAAGCAAAAAAATGGCTCGAGACGGAAAAGCTTACATCGACTCTAAGCAAGTTAGATGATTGGATCATCTATGAAAAGTGATGCTACGGCAAAAACAAACGTCATTATTATCAACGGTCCCCCCGGTGTTGGCAAAACAACACTGGGCAAAAAAATTGCTCATGAACTCAAACTGCCGTTCATCAGCAAAGACAACATCAAAGACTTGCTCTTTGAAAGCCTCGGGTGGGTGAAATCATCACCATCGATCTGTCTGATTTAACCAAGATAGATGTCCGTGATGTCTTAAACAAAATCAGAACTACTTTTCAGGCAACGTCTCAGTAAACGCGACCGCTTCTGCAACCCATTCTTCAAGTTCTTTATCGGACTTGACGTGTGCTTCAAAACGGCGTTCTTGTAACATTCCATATTCTAAAAAAACAGGAGAAACTCATGAGCCTTACACTGAACCAAAAAGACACCGGTTATCGCGGCATCTGGTATTATAACCAACCTTCAGGTGATGAATATGTTTACAAGTACAGCGGCGGCTTGGGCACTTATTGTGCCAAACATCGCCCCTTTGCTGTCTATCGCCCAGAAGTAGACAAAACCTTCTTTTGTTACGGCGGCACACCCGCTGAGGGACATCTCCAACACACCGAAGAAGATCTCACCGTCGATCGTGCCTTCTCACGCCAACGTCCCGGTTTTCTGCTCCACATGGTTTCTTACTACGATCACAAAACAGGCCAGGTTCCCCGCCCAACGATCCTCTTAGACAAAGAAACAGCCGACGCCCACGACAATCCCATTATCTCAGTTGATGACGAGGGGTACATCTGGATCTTCTCCACCTCACACGGCCTATCCCGTCCGTCCTACGTTCACCGCAGCATTGCGCCCTACAACATCGACACCTTCGAACGCATCGACGTCACCTATTTGCTCAACGGTGAAGAAAAACCGATGGACAACTTTTCTTATATGCAAGCTTGGCATTTACCAGGGCGTGGATTCATCAACTTTGTCACACGCTACAAAGATCCATCTGACCGCACACTCTTTTTTATGACCAGTCCCGACGGTAGAAAATGGTCAGAATGGACACGCTTAGCCGCCATTGACAAAGGTCATTACCAAATCAGCATCTGCTCAGATCAAAAAGCCGTCACTGCCTTCAACTACCATCCCGAACCCCAAGGCCTCAACTGGCGCACCAACCTCTATTACCTCGAAACACCCGACTTTGGACAAACCTGGCAAAACGCTGCGGGCGAACCTGTTGAATTACCACTCACCACACCAGACAACAACGCACTGGTTCACGACTATGCTGCCGAAGGTTTAAAAGTTTACCTCAAAGACATCCGCCTGGACCCGAAGGGCAACCCCGTCATTCTCGTCATCACCAGTGAAGGATATGAATCGGGTCCAGAAAATGGCCCACGCACCTGGACACTGTTGCAGTGGACGGGCAGTGAGTGGAACACACGCACAGTCACCACCTCAGACAGCAACTATGACATGGGCTCGCTCTATATGGAACAAGACGGCACGTGGCGTATCATTGCCCCAACAGAAACAGGACCCCAAGCATATAACCCGGGCGGCGAAATGGCCATGTGGGTCAGCACCGATGCAGGACACACTTGGGATAAAACCAAACAACTCACCCAAAACAGCGAACGCAACCACACCTATGCCCGAAGCCCGGTCAATGCGCACCCCGACTTCTACGCCCTCTGGGCAGATGGCAATGCGCGCCAAGCATCCAAATCGTGCATCTACTTCTGCGACAAAGCGGGGACGGTTTATCAACTGCCCGAAAAAATGGATGGCGACTTTGCCAAGCCAATTCCTGTTTAAAAAAACAGCCCTTGACGCATGTCATCAAACAAAGTAATTTGTACAAAAAAGAGTACTTCTAACTGTACAAATGGAGCGACTTAGTAATGGCCTCAACACTATCCATTGGCGAAATGCGTAAAACTATCAATCGTCTACCAGAGCAACTTGCCGAATCACCTGAGACAGGCGCCATAACCATTACGCGTCGCGGCAAACCTGTTCTGGCAGTCCTGTCCTGGGAGCTTTATGAATCGGTGCTTGAAACACTCGAGGTCATGGCAGATGAAGAATTAATGAAGGTGTTTAAAAAAAGCGTTCAAGAACTCGAAACTGGCCAAGGTATCCCGTGGGAAGAGGCTCAAAAGGAATTAGATCTGTGACTTATCGCATCATCATTGCACCTACAGCACTGAAGATGCTTCAGGCCATTAAAGACCGCAAAATTCGAACACAGCTCAGAGATCGGATCAATGCACTCGCGGAAACCCCGAACCAGCAAGGCAAAGCCCTCATTCGCGAACTCGCAGGTCATCGCTCTCTTCGCGCAGCCGGTCAACGTTATCGTATTATTTATCGTGTGGTTGATGATCTCGTTCAAGTAAATATTGTTGCAGCAGGCATACGAAAAGAAGGAGATAAACGAGACATCTACGAACTGACGAAAAAACTGATCCGACTCGGGCTCTTAGATGAATAAAAAAAGGGACGTCATCATTTAATGACGTCCCTTTCTAATTTTTAAGCCAGTACACCCAATCATTCACCCAACAACTGTGCATATCCAGTCCCGTCCAAACTGCCCCCGTGTTCTTTAAACGCCTTCAGATTCGTTTCTTCAAGTTTAAACGTATCTTCATATTGGATCGCATTCACCACCGTTTCGCCTTTGCTCTCCATCAGCGCACGTTCATCATCGGGCAAACGATCCACCCAACGAGGGAATTGACCATTGGTTCGCATCCGTATAGGATCAATAGGTGGTAGACCCAGGTTTATTAATTGCCCGGCCTCATCTAACGAACTGGGCAAACCATGCTCACGTTCCCACTCGGTCAATTGTGTGTGCATCTCATTCGCCCGTTGGCGATGTGCACCATTCACTTCACCAAGGAGTAAATTGCTTGCCTCTGTCGGGTCAGTCTCTAAATCATATAACTCTTCCCAGCCATCAGCCAACCAATAGTTGTACTTCCATTTTTTGCCTCGCAAAGACAACCAGCGACTCGTGCCCTGCCCAATCTCAATCACATAATCATCGCGTGCCTCAGCCAGTCCCCCGCCCTCACGCCCCATCAAAGAATCACCAGTCAAAGCTTTCTCACCCGGATAGTCCACCTCTGCGATATCCAACATTGTGGGCATCAGGTCTAACAGACTCACCAAATCGTCATTCACAACCCCAGTATCGAACTTACCTGGCAACCGCATCAACAAGGGCACCCTCACGCTGCCCTCAAATGGGACGCCTTTTTGCCACATTTGATAGGTGCCCAACATCTCACCATGATCAGAGGTAAACACCACCAACGTATTCTCTGCCAAACCCAGCTCATCCAACGCGCGTAAAATGCGCCCCACGCCCTTATCTATTAAACTGATGCTGGCACCATAGAGTGCCTTTGCACGCTGCCACCGCTCGGTGGGTGCATTGCCCATATCTGCAAAATTGGTCATACCGCGATGTCTGGGAGGTAATGTATTCACGTCGCGACCCCAATGATCGGGCAAGGGCATATCTTCATTGGCGTACATACTCGCAAAAGGCTCTGGCGGATTCCACGGTGGGTGTGGTGCGATCCAACTCGACCAACAGAAAAATGGTTTGTCCCGGTTTTTGCGCAAAAAATCAATCGTGCGATCTGCCACCCAAGTGCTGCCGTGGTGTTCTTCAGGAATCACCGACACCTGTGGCAAATGGTACAACAAATTGCGAACCCCGTGTACCTCGCGTTTGTGCCCATATCCATTCTCATTTAAATACATCAAATAGTCATCGTCTTGCCGAAAGTCTGGAATCTCCTCCATCAGCTCCATCCGATGAAACCCATGATGTCGTCGCACGGGCCGAAAATGCATCTTGCCAATGGCCCGTGTGCGATAGCCTGCAAACCCCAACAATTGCATCACCGTCTCATGCAAAGGATCGGGATCGGGCACATTGTTGGCGAACCGTCCATGTGTGGCACAACGATGCCCAGTCATAAAAGAATGCCGTGCCGCCATGCAAACGGGAACCGGTGTCACACACTGAGAAAAACGCGTACCTTCAGATGCAAGCCTGTCCAAAGCAGGGGTTTGAATCCAGGGATTTCCTGAACACCCCATATAATCGGCGCGCATCTGGTCCACCATCATAAATAGAATATTGGGTGTTTTGGCGATCATTTCTTCGGGCATGACGAACTCCTTTTGGTCAAAAACGAAATGCAACCACAGGTGTGTTTTTATGTAATCTCAATCCGCTTACCATCTGACACAAATGCCGCTTCATAAACCTGCATCACGTGCAGAGCAAACTCAAGCGTTCCTCGTTCGGGCTTTGTGCCATCGATCACACAATCGCAAAAATGCTTAAGCTCATTAAAAAAGCCCTGCGTAAACAGTGCCTTATTATCCAACGTGCCGGTATTGTTTTGTGGTTCCCAAGAAATCGACCCTGTGTCTACACCCGATGGTGCATAATTGTTTGTCGTGGCATATTGAAATGGAATACCGCGATGCAACGTGACCTTCTTGCTGTTCTCCACCTCAACATGCACCCCATCACAGAAAAACGAATACCGTTCACGCGGGCCTCTCAACCCATCGGCCAAATGCAAATTGCCCACCGCGCCATTCTCAAATTCCAAAATGCAAACACCCCCACCGTGTACTGATCGAATTACCGTCACCGCCAGTACACGACCACCCACTTGCAACATCGCAGATAATGGATGACACCCATTTCCCAACCAGTTGTTCATTTTATTGCTGTCCAAAATTTCTTGCCCATTTTCAGGAATGGACATACGGTATTCACCCAAAATTGTCTTCAGATTACCCGCTTCAGGTAAATTTACCAATTCTTCAGCTTTTTGAATCGCAGGCTGAAACGCCTTCTTGAACCCAACCACCACCACACGATCTCCTCGGTGGTCAATCATACGCTGAACATCCTTTGCATGTGCCGCTGGTGGTTTCTCCATCCACACATGCAAACCCGCACCCAGCGCTTCACACGCCAAATCGGGATGTGCAAAGGGACTCACGCACAGAAAAACACCGTCCAATTCCATTTCTTGATACATCTGCGCCGTATCTGTAAAACAATGCGACACGCCATATTGCGCTGCTGTTTTTTCTAAAACCGCTTCATTTTTATCACAAAAAGCAACAAGCTCTACAGGTAAAAAATTCGTTGTGGGTAGAATATTGCGATAACAATGCGAGCCAATACCCACCACGCCAATGCGCAATCGTTTTTCATATTCGCGTTGATAACTCATTCTATCTCCTTAATCGAATCACGCAAAAATTTCAGATTCATAACTGTATCCTCAACATACCCATCAGGTTTTTCACCGTGAGACCCATTCAAACAAATCACCGGCGAAACCCCACCTGCAATGGCCGCCTTCAAAATGGGCACAACAGGCCACGATGCATCCTTCAACCCAGCCTTCCACACCAATGCCCCACCGGGTAACTCCGCGCGCCCACCTTTGACATGAATCATGCCAATCACCGGCTTCAACATGTCATACACCGCCACAGATGGAAAGGTACCCATCTGCCACAAATTCTGCACATCCCAAATCAGAGAAACAGCATCGCGCCGATCTAACACATCAAAAAAGGATATGATCTCCGGTGGCCTAGAAAACAAACACTCCTTCACCTCATTCTCAATTACCACACCAAACCCTGCCCCAACAACACGATCCACGGCCTCGCGATAGACCTCAAACACCCACGGGTGACACGCGCTCAAATACACGGAAGAATCCAAGACGTCCAACCGCTTAGAAGACATCGCCATCAACAAACGAACTTGATGCGGATTTAATATGTTCGCCACTTGAATCACATCATCTAAAATGGGCATCCACTTTTTCCGAAACGCCACTTCGCCCACCTCTATATCGCTGTGGAACAACCCCGTAGATAACGTGTGGATGGACAAATTACGCGCGGTTGCCATCTGGGAAATCTGCACCGCCTCATCCCTATTGAGTTGGGCAACAGCCTTTCCAAACAGACGATCCTTCAAGTCTAACACGCGCAATCCCCACGCCACGTGCTGATCCATACACGCTTCGACTTGGACGCCTGCCATACTGTTTAACACGGTTAATTGTGCCATCATTCTACCCCATAACGTGTCGCTTTTGTATAAAGTCATGTGCTCCAAGTCATAATCGGTTCTAAATCTTTCAGAATCTCATCCAAATACTTCGATGCCACATCATCCATTGGCATATTGCCATTGCGCTTCATAGGACAATCGATCACACCTCGCCGGAATAACACTTCCTTATAACTACCGGGCAATTGATGTTCAAAAAAGAACAACGGGGCCATCTCTTTGTAAATATGCATTGCGCGTTCTTCATCGCCACCCTCTAACGCATTCCAAAACGCCACCACCACATCGGTCACATGACAGCCTGGCATATTGCCCGCAGATCCGCGTCGATACTCCTCAATCAAATACCGTCCACCCGCACCACCCATCACGCCCTTGCAGTCACCCTGGTTGCTATCCATAATCTGTTGTAAGACAACGGTCGACGGGATCGTCTCTTCTTTGATATAATCGATGTATTCTATCTCTCGACACATCTTGAGCAAAAACTCTGCTGACATCTGGATTCCAATGGGCGGCATATTGTTCTGGACCCACACGGGCACTTGTGCTGCCTCGGCAACGCCCACATAATAATCATAAACCACCGTCATATTCACCCCCACCTTGTTTGCATAAGGCGGCATCGCAATCACACTGTCTGCACCTATTTCATGCGCGTGTTTGGCAAACATCACGGCCACTTCACGCGACACACCCGCCACACCAATCACAGTGGGAACACGCCCAGCATTTTGCTCAATCATCACCTCAGACAACTGCATCCGCTCGGCATCGGTCAAATTGGAAAACTCACTGGCATTGACCGGATAAACCAAACCATGCGCACCACAATCCACACAAAAATCAATTACCCGACGGAAACTCGGCACATCAATTTCACCGTTCTCTTTAAAAGGGGTCGTGGGAATCGTGAAAATACCGCGAAAAGGGGGCATGAAGTTCTCCTTCATCAAAAAAGGCATATAATTTGACCACAAAACGAGCACTCCCTAAAAACATCATCTCAGGCGTTATGTCAAGTGAAAACAGGGGGAGAAGAACGATCAAATCGATCTTAAAACCGCTCAAAAACATATTGCGAATGCACGGTACCTGCCATAACATACGTGGAAGCGATATTTATCATGGGAAATAGGCAGCATCAGAAAATACGATGATAGTTCAACGTATGCGCAAAGCATTAGATCCCATCGGTTATGAAAACCTACAAACCCTCATCGAAAAAGATGGCGCAATGGCCAAAACGTATGATCTGTTCACATCTATTCTAAGTGACCGAACACGCACGAAATTTCTGGCCACAAATGGCTTCATTGGGATACACACGAGAATTTCAGGTAAACGGTAAAATCCAAGATCCCGCCTATTTTACAAGCGCCTTCAAGAAAAGGAACCACGGATCGCTCCGTAGTTATCGCCAAACAACAAACGCCCCTAATAATCTGCACAATAATTCAAGAGACTCTTGCCTAAAAGCCCTATATTAAGAAGCGGCAAAAAGTAAAATCTTTCACATCTTAAGTCTTATATTGGAGATACAACATATGTCACTCGTCACAATCATAGGCCGGGGTCACTCCGGCACCCGAATGATCTCACACACCCTCTACGCAAGCAGCGTCTTTATGGGCCGCCTCCTCAATACCTCTGGCGACAAAATGCCTCCCGGCGACCTATATGACGCCTGTCGGGTTATGGCCAAATACGTCAAATGGAATGGCGACCTTTCTTGGAATTTCGACAAACTCCATACAATGCCCATTGATCCCGAATTTACCCAATTAATCGAATCGTATTTGAGCGACGTGCTCAATAACAAAGCCGAACACAAAGGCTGGAAGCTGCCCGAAACCACCCTTATCTTTCCGTGGATTGCACGCATGTTTCCCGACATGAAATACATCTACCTCGTAAGGGACCCCCGCGACAGCATCATTGGCCGCCACAAAACGGATGATTTGCGAGACTTCGGAATTCAATACCCCGAAACAAACAACGAGCGAGAGCAACGTGCCATTTCCTGGAAATACCAATACGAATTGGTCAAAGCCACTCCCCAGCCTAAAAATTGGTTGCCCATTCGCTTTGAAGACTTTATTCTCGACCAAGAAAACACCGTTCAAAAACTTGAAGACTTTCTCGAAATCCCCCTCTGCCGCATCATCGTGCGCCCAGATCCTGTGGGCCGCTGGAAAACCGATGCCGAGCAACACTTCTTTGAAATGTTCCGTGATTCAATGATCGAAAGTGGCTACACCGAAGGGATTCCAGAATAGAAAAGTCTGCGAGTGCGCTGTTCTCAAATTTGTCTATTGGCCGATACGCCGATTCATCCCCAAGGAATTCACACAATGTCTAGCACACAATCTCAACGCTTTGAATCCAACTACCCGTCAGATCCCGATCAAGTCGCAGAATGGGTTGATACCTTTCACAAAGACGGTTATCTCTTCATTGAAAATGTCTTGGGCGAAGCACACATTGCCCAACTTAAAAAAGATCTCGACTGGTCATTTGCAAACTTACCCACCCCAGACGAAGATCCCCACAGCAAAATCAGTGGTCAACTCTGTGCCCGCATGTTTGAACACAGCCCCGCCAATCTCAATTTGTTCGACCTCGAACCCATCGCCAGTTTCGCCGAAGCCGTCATTCCCAAATGCCACGTCATCCACAACAACTCTTTTATCACACCACCCGGAGGCGGCCTCATCACCTGGCACCAAGATGACCCGCCCCATTACATTGTCACAGACGGCAAACCACCCACCAATGTTCATCTGCCCGTCATCCTATTCACCTGCAACTATTATCTCACCGATGTCACAGAAGTCGAACACGGCAGTACAGAAACCATTCCTGGATCACATCTTTTTGGCGCCGACGTAAGAGACGTGAATCAAACACCCGAATGGGAAACCTACCAAGATCAAATTCGTCCGAACTTGGGAAAAGCAGGCAGCGTCGCCATTTTCAACAACCAAGTCTGGCACCGAGGCGGCCCCAACAACAGCACACGACACCGATACATTACCCAAGTCACCTACGCGCGTCGAATTGTAGGGCACAAATATTATCCCTTCATGAACTACCAAATGCCCGAGCACGTTTACAAAGACGCCGATGACAGACTCAAACGCTTGCTCGGATTCCTCGACCATGGAGCATATGGGTAAAATCTACCCAATTTAACAAGGCGAATTTCATGCACCCCGACCATCTCTTATCTATTGACGACAACGTTTGGCCACATTTTAATTGCGCCTCATTTGACCAAGACAAAGTGGTTAGTTTTGGTGACTTTCAATACACCATCTTTTGGGCCGCCGATCAAACCCTTGTGCTTGCCCGGCGAAACCTGCGAACCCAAGCGCTGCAAACATTTCGATTCTCAGGGTACCATCTTTCGCTCAATCCCCAAGATGGACACCGAAACACCGTTTTAGGCATCAGCCCACATGACGGTCGCCTCCATCTGTCTTGGGATCACCACAACAACGACCTGAGATACACCAAAAGCCACGCCAACTTTCTCACCGACCCACCCGATAAAATCACCTGGGCAGATTTCGAACCTGCCCAACCCCTCACATCCGACGCACCCCAGCGCGTCACCTATCCCCGTTTTTTCAACGACCATCAAGACAACCTGTTTTTCATCTATCGCACAGGCAGCAGCGGAAGTGGTGATTCTGTATTGTCCAAATACGATGCCAACAGTGCCTCCTGGACAATTACAGCCCGTTGCCTTTTCAGCAAAGAAGGCACCTACACACCCTGGGAAAACAGCACCTCAAGAAATGCCTACCTACACGATGTCTTATTTGATCACACCGGACGCCTCCACATCACCTGGGTCTACCGCGAAGCGGGTCGTTCTTGGGCAAGCAACCACGATTTACACTACGCTTATAGCAATGATGAAGGGCGAACGTGGCAAAACAACGCAGGTCAACCTATTGCTGATACATCAAAGAATAACCCCATTACCCTCGACGACCCTGGCATTATAGTACAACACATACCCACATATTCTTGGCTCATGAACCAATGTAGCATGACCTTAGATGCCAATAACCAACCCCACGTAGCAACCTTCCACATGGCCGAACCATTCCTGCCAGAAGATCTCAAGCACGATCCCCCAGACAACGTCCTTAACCGTC
>JBLHJX010000013.1:0-41757 GCA_047619225.1 Candidatus Latescibacterota bacterium | reverse complement strand
GAATATAAAACCTAAGTAATAAAAAAGTGCCGATCTTCAGAAAAAAGACCGACACTCTGGGAATCAAAGCACCAACACACACTTACCAGTAAAACTATCGGCAAATCAAATCGAAAATTTACTGTTTTGTTACCATATACCATGCAAAAAGCCCCTTCCTTGGGGCTGTGGGGTGCTTCTGTTCTTCTTCCTTGAAGTTTTTTTGCTTAGATCAGGTTCAGTGCCGATGCGGGCTGTATGTTTGCTTGGGCAAATACCGACAGACCCGATTGTTGTAAAATCTGTGCCCGAGAGAATGCTGAGACCTCGGCGGCGATATCTGCATCCCGAATCGATGAATCTGACGCCTTATCATTTTCAAGCATCACACCTGTGGCACGCATGCTAAAGGATAAGCGGTTTTGAACAGCACCTAAATCGCCTCGTGCTTTTGTAACACCCAAAATAGCATTGTCAATGGTGGAAATAGTACTTTGGGCGGATGCAAGAGATGAAACCGACAGGCCACTGAGGTTCAAAAGTGCACCAGAAGCCCTCATGTCTCCAATATTGACTTCCAGTCGGTGTATAGCACCGTCATCAGGTCCAACCTGAAACGTGCCCCCAGTACCACCATCTACCTGAATAACAAGCCCACCGAAGTCGCCATCTCGATAACCATCAGTGGCAGGATCAATTCCTTGAGCCACCTTTTGACCAGACAGGGTTAACTGTATTCCCAAGCGATCAAAGTTGGCAATAACGGAACTACCTGTTGCGACCGTACTGCCAACGGCATCTTGATCAAGAATCAGGCTGGCGTTGATAGTCTGAGACGTAACGCCATTTCCAAGGGTGATTTGATTGTCACCCGCGGTGTCAGAAAAAACATAAGTTCCCGCAGCAGAGCCGGCAATTCCAACACCTGTTACGCCGGTTGTGGGCGATGCAAGTGCGGTTGATACCGCAACATCTTGGTTTACAGTGTTGCCATAACCCGATAGTAGGGCAGAGTTATTATAAGATGTTACTCTGGCTATGCGGTCAATTTCGTTGACAAGCTGATTGAACTCCGCGTTTGCGGATGTCCTGTTGTCATCATTTACTGTCGATGATGCCGATTGTACTGCGAGTTCACGCATGCGGAGCAAAAGTCCATTCATTTCGCCAAGCGCCCCCTCAGCTGTTTGAATGAGATTTGTGGCTTGTTCCGCGTTCTTAATTCCTTGCGAAAACCCCGACACCTCGGCTCGGATCCCTTCAGATATGCTTAATCCTGCCGCATCATCTGCTGCACGATTAACTCTTAGACCCGAAGAGAGCCGCTCGATCCGCTTTGTCAGATCCCTGCCCGAAATATTTAGGATCCGACGTGCGTTTAGAGCGGGCATGTTGGTGTTGAGTCGGAGTGGCATTGCAACCCTCGATTGGTCTGTGTGTATTATTTAAGCCATTAATTTACAATATGATACAAACCTCCAAGAACATGGTGGTCAAAAAGGGTATTTTACGGCCTACGATATATATCGACATCGCTTGATCTAAACTTGATCCTTTTACGAATAATAAATTTTCTTTAAAGTTTTTGAACTGAAAACCGATAAATACAATGTGATACTAAGTTGTGTTTGTTTGAGTTTTAAACTTTGAAGAAAACGGTAGGAGGCAGGCATGGCAGGCTTGGTGGTCAACCATAATATCATGGCCGTAAATACAGGGCGTCATTTATCTATAAGCAGCCGTGGCCTTTCCACACGGATCGAGCGCCTTTCGTCTGGATTGCGAATAAACCGAGCAGCTGATGATCCATCTGGCCTTTCAATATCGGAGGCGATGCGCGCCGAGATCGGGGGCATTCGTACCGGCACGAGGAACGCCGAACAGGGAACCAATTT
Source organism: Candidatus Latescibacterota bacterium (assembly GCA_047619225.1). Lineage (GTDB taxonomy): Bacteria > Latescibacterota > UBA2968 > UBA2968 > UBA2968 > JABIFK01. The sequence continues at coordinate 39,883 of JBLHJX010000013.1, read as the reverse complement.
GATCCAAACAGCCGAAGGGGCACTGAATGAAGTGAGTGCCATATTAATCCGCATGCGCGAATTGGCGGTGCAATCGGCCTCATCGACCGTAAATGACAATAACCGGGGCGCTATAAATGCAGAATTTACCCAACTGACGTCAGAAATTGACCGCATTTCTGCAGCAACGAAGTATAATCGAACCTCATTGCTTCAAGGTTTTGGTAACGCCGTAAGTGCAAATGTCGCATCTTCAACAGCACTGGCTTCGCCAACTACTGGCGTCGTTGATGCAACGCTTTCAGGCGCAACAGCGGGCACGTATGTCTTTGTTGATGGCAGTGGAACAGACAATGAGATTACTTTAGGCAACGGTATCACAACACAAACAATTGATCTTGGCGCTGCTCTTGACAACGATGCAGCAGGGGGAGTCGTGGCCACTGGTTCGAGTATTGTGGCCAACTTTGATCGTCTGGGTATCCAACTAACCGTTTCGGGACAACGCAACGCAGGACAATTTGATCCTGCAAGCGATGGTTACCGCGACGGTGATTTAAATGGTTTACAACTGCTCGTGGAAGGGAATAACGGGGGAACCATCCAAGTAGGAGCCGATGCTTCTGCTATTGATCGAATTGAACTAACCGTTTCGGATATGAGTTCAGGGACCACTGGCCTAAACTTGAGCGGCACATCGCTCAGCACGTTGGTCGGATCGCGAAATGCGATTTCTTCCATTGATTTGGCGATCGATATTGTATCTTCTACGCGAACAGATTTGGGTGTTCAGCAAAACCGCTTGGAATACACGATCAGGAACAACAATGTTTCATTAGAAAATATCCAAGCCTCCGAGTCATTGATCAGAGATGCCGATATAGCCACAGAAGTCACGGAATTCACTAAGTCCCAGATACTAACACAAGCAGGTACGTCACTACTTGCGCAGGCAAATGCAGCACCTCAAAACGCGTTAACATTGCTACAATAATCAGGTTCGAAGATATTTTGGAAAAGCCCTCCGCTATCGGGGGGCTTTTCTTTTGTCTTAAACTTGCCAAACTTGCCAGATTGCATTAAATTGCATCAGAAAAATTCATCCAAAATTGAGGAGAAGGTATTTATGCAAAATCCCAACAAAATCGAAGAAGAAGAACCACAAGAAGAACTATTGGTCTGGTTCCTAAACTTGTGGGGCACAATAGAACGAAATTATACAACCATTTTAGCAGGCATAGGCGGGGTAGCCGTTGCGATATTAATTGTTGTATTCTACAGTAATCATCAAGCTCAGCAAGATGAAGGGGCCCAGAGCAAATTAGGAGATGTCTATATTGCATTGTTTGAAGGGCGTATTGATGACGCGATTAGTCAAACCCAACAATTATCTAAAGAATATTCTGGCAGTATGACTGGCAAAGAAGCTCTGATTGCACTGGCAAATTTGCAATTTGAACAAACCCGGTTTTCCGACGCAAATGGAAGCTTTCAGGCTTTCTTAGATCAATATGGTTCTGATGGATTATTCGGTTATGGCGCCTGGAGCGGTTTGGCAGCTTGCTTAGAAGCAGAAGGGAAGTTTTCCGATGCTGCGATGAAGTTTAAAGCCTATGCCGATAAGTACCCAAACACACCATTTGCGCCAGTGGCACTTAAAGAAGCTGGGCGATGCTACCAATTAGCACCAAACAAAGAACAGGCACAATTGGTTTATGAAATTATTTTGGATAAATATAAGGGAACATCTGTTTCACTTACAGCCAAAGGTGAACTGTTAATGATGGGTGTTGAGGTTGATGGGTAATAGAATTAAAGAACCATCCCTTGGGGTGGTTCTTTAATGATTAAAATAGTATTATAATATACATTATGTAAACCTGTGGGTTTTAGAACGTGCATTATCCGAGCAATCCCACCTATCTAATTCGAACGCTTTTACATAAACAGCGATTCAATGTGCAACTGATCTTCAAGTTCCCGCATCCGCAACAGCTGCTTTCGACTTACCTCTATTTGAGCCGACAACGACTCCGCTAAACGATCTTTCTCTCGCCGCAACCACACCAACTCCTCTTTTGTTGTGCTTTCCGCCCGTTTCAACTGATCTACCACCAGCTTTAATGATTCACATTGTGCTTGTGCCGAACGCGCCTCAGTCCACCCAGCAGCACTCGATGCCTCAAGCTGTATGGTTCGTTCGGTCAGTTTGGCGAGTTCTTCTTTTTGCTCTTTTAAGAGTCCCTCATAAGCGTGTAATTTCCCCAATCCAATCATCTGCACTGAATATTCGTTCTTGGAAAGACCAATCTCCCCATGGGCATTGAATTCTAACAGACTGTCTATCTTTATATTTTTCTTCTTAGATATTTCCACAATATCACTTTTTCGAATTTGCCACATTCCATTCCATTTTTCAGGTTCAAAAAAACCTCGTTTTATATAATTTCTTATTGTTTTTTCAGTAACATGTAATAAACTTGCCGCTTCTGATATCGATACTGTTTCAGCCATGGCAGACCTCTTTGTGATATTTTATTCCATTTATTTTACATAAATATTACATATTAATTACACTTTAATTCACGAGACAATATAGACCAAAACATTTGCAAAGTCAAAAAAACACAGCAAAAGAATATAATCATTCGTATCTTAGACTCTGCTCACTCATAAATCCCAACGGAAATCTTTCAGGAGTTTATATGTCTGAACTAAAGCGAACACCCCTCTACAACAATCATATCGAATTGGGAGCCAAATTAGTGGATTTTGGCGGCTGGGAAATGCCAGTACAATATTCTGGTATTGTAAACGAACACCGCGCAGTAAGAGAACACGCAGGGATTTTTGACGTCAGTCACATGGGAGAATTTGAAGTCAGGGGCCCGCAAGCGCTCAAATTTTTACAGGCAACAACAGCAAATGATCCCACGAAATTAGGTATTGGCAGAGGTCAATATTCCCTGTTTCTGCACGAAAACGGTGGGACCATCGATGACATCATCGTCTATCGCACAGGAGAAGAAACCTACCTCATCGTTGTCAATGCGTCCAATATCGATAAAGATTGGACGCATGTATCCAGTCTCACTTCAGATTTTGAAGGCCTCCAATTGGCCAATCTCAGTGAGCAATATGCACTCATCGCTCTACAAGGGCCCGATGCGGAAAAATGCCTCGCCACGCATTTAGACCGCAATCTGTCTGAAATCGGCTTTTTTCGTATACGGCAAACCAGTTTCGACGGTTGCAAGGTTCGCATAGCCAGAACCGGTTATACTGGCGAGGGACACAACGGCTTTGAGATATTCTCCTCACCTGGCGATGCGCCCCAAATTTGGACGGCACTCCTCAAGCACGAAGAGGTCTTTCCTTGTGGGCTTGGAGCCCGTGATACCCTCAGAATAGAAGCTTCACTCCCCCTGTATGGGCACGAATTGGATGATAACACCTCCCCTATCGAAGCGGGTTTGGATATTTTTATTTCAAAGGGTAACGATTACCTCGGCGCCAACGTAATTCAATTCCAGAGGACCAGCGGCACAGAAAAGACGCTCGTCATGCTCGAAATGATAGACAGAGGTATTCCACGCCAAGGTTATGAACTCACCTCGGACACCGGCGAATCTATAGGCGTGATCACTAGTGGGACTGTGGCACCGTGGTTAGAAAAGAATATTGCGATGGCCTACGTAAGCCCAGGGAAAGCCACAATAGGAACGCAACTATTCGTCAACATCAGGGACAAAGCATTAAAAGCTCAGATTGTGAAACGGCCATTTTTTAAACGTTAATCGTCGTTTGATAAACCACCACATAAGCTCGGGAAAAACTTCAAAAAAACTATTTGGGTGAAACGCTGAATATCATCCATCGCCTATTACTGGTCGATTTTAATTTATAGAATAAATGAATAATTGCTCATATATTGAATTATAATTCTAAAATAAGTGGGATATTTCATAGTATTAGAAATATCCCACTTTCATATATGGCGAGTCTTGATCTTTGCTTAAACCGATATGCGGTCTGGACTCAGGCACTACACTACGATATTGACCAACTTATTGGGTATAACGATCACTTTTCGAAGTTCTTTACTGCCAACGTGCGCTTGAACGTTCTCTTCTGCAAGAGCCAAACGTTTCAAGTCATCGTGGCTGGCGTCAACAGGCGCAGCGAAACGGGCCCGCATCTTCCCATTAACTTGAACAGCGATCTGCACGGTTTCCTCGGCCGCCAAATCTTCATTCCCTACGGGCCATGGTTCTTCAGCAAGACTATGTTGACCAAATCCAGCACGCTGCCATATCTCCTCGCAAATATGCGGAGCATATGGAGTCAACATAAGCAAAAAATTGCGCCCAAGTTCTTCTGGAATCTCGTTGAAGGGTACCAATGCGTTGTTCAGTTCAATAAGTCCTGCGATGCCTGTGTTAAATCGCAAATTGTCGATATCATCCGTTACACGCAAGATGGTTTTGTGCATCAACTTTTCCAAATGCGGTGACATGTCACCACCTACTTTGGTCGTGCCATCCTCAGCGATCAAATTTCGCCAGAAACGTTGTAAGAAACGCTGCATGCCGCGGATGCCATCCATGCTCCATGGGGTACTGGCTTCAAGGGGCCCCATATACATTTCGTAAAGACGCAAAGCATCCACACCATATTCTGTCCCCACTTCCTCTGGTGGCAATCCATTTTTGTAGCGCTTGCCCATTTTCCCAGGTGAGCGATCAAGCAGCTTACCTGTTTTTAAATGGTAAGGTACACCCTCTTTGAATTCTACTTCCCGTATATCAACATAAACCCCACGTTCATCTGTAAATGCGTCGGCTGTAATCATGCCTTGATTAAACAACTTCTTAAAGGGTTCTGGTGTCGAAACATACCCCAAATCATACAATGCTTTATGCCAGAATCGCGCATACAGCAGATGAAGCACGGCATGCTCTGCCCCGCCCACATACAAATCGATGGGCATAAAATATCTTTCAGCATCCTTATCGCAGAATACTTGCTCATTTCGAGGATCAATAAATCTCAGATAATACCAACAAGACCCAGCCCATTGCGGCATCACATTGTACTCACGCTCATATATGTCCCCACCTATTGACACTTGGCGCCAACTCGCATCAGCTCGTGCAAGCGGCGGTTGAATAGGTGCGTTGGGATCATCAGACGATCCGGGTCTGAAATCATCCATTTCTGGCAAAATAACTGGAATATCAACCGGCACCGAGTAGCCCCGATCGTTGCTCGCCAAAGGAAAGGGTTCTCCCCAATACCGCTGGCGAGAGAAAATCCAATCGCGAAGTCGGTAATTCACAGTGGCCTTGCCAATGGCTTCACGTTCCAATGCCGAGATGATCGCGGCTTTTGCCTCAGGCGTGGTTTTGCCAGTCATACCGAAAGGACTTTCCCCTTGGGTCGGAGAATTGATGGATATGCCATTGCCCGTGTAACATTGTTCGTCGGCGCCTTCGGGTGCTTTAACCACTTCAACAATTTCCAAACCATACTTTTTAGCAAAAGCATGGTCTCTGTCATCATGTGCGGGTACGGCCATGATGGCCCCAGAACCATACCCCATACTTACATAGTCTGCAATAAATACAGGGATATGCACCCCATTGACGGGGTTACGACCATAAAAACCAGTAAAGACCCCGGTCTTATCCTTCTCCTCTTCCCGAGACATTTCCTTCTTCTTGGCCGCTTCTTGGTATGCACCAATGGTTTCTTGGATCCCAACACTTGGATGGTCTCCCTTCCACACGTTGGGCACATCCATTGGCCAGTCACGGGGAACCAAGCATGTATCGCTACCCAAATCGACCAAGGGGTGTCCAGGTGCAACAACCATAAACGTTGCGCCAAAAAGCGTATCGGGTCGCGTGGTAAACACGCTTAGCGTATCTGCAACATCATCAGAACCTGGCGTCAAAACACCAAATTCAACCTCTGCTCCCAGACTTCGTCCAATCCAATTTTCTTGCATACGTTTGACAGCATCTGGCCAGTTCAGGCTGAACTTCTCTCCGTTACCGTCGGGTAAGTCGATGTTCAAGTCTTTGATCAGCCTATCTGCAAACGCAGTGATGCGCATAATCCATTGTTTTAATGGTCGCTGATAAACCGCATGATCGCCCCGTTCACTTTTACCGTCATTTGTCACTTCTTCATTGGACAACACCGTACCAAGCGCGGGACACCAATTTACCACCACTTCATTTTGATATGCCAAGCGATAGTTGTTCAAAATCAACTGCTTTTGATCAGTATTCAGAGTTGCCCAATCTTCTGAAGATCCTGCAACATTTCTATCGGCATCAGATAACGAACGGGTGCCACTCTCAAAAGCCTCGATCAACGTGTCTATTGGAAAAGCTTTACCTTCTTGTCCTTGACCCACCGCATCGATCCATTTATAATCTGGATCAAACCAGCTGTTGAACAATTCCAAAAATATCCATTGGGTCCACTGATAATAATCTTCCCGCGACGTTGCTATCTCTCGATCCCAGTCGTACCCCAACCCCAAAAACTGTAACTGGGTGCGCATATTTCCAATGTTTTCTTCCGTGACAATACCCGGATGAACATTGTTTTCGACGGCATAGATTTCTGCAGGCAGACCAAAGCTGTCAAAACCCATTGGGTGCAACACATTGAAACCGCCCATCCGTTTAAAGCGGCTATAAATGTCCGTAGCAATATACCCCTTGGGATGCCCAATGTGCAAACCAGCACCACTGGGATAAGGAAACATGTCAAGAACGTAACATTTCGGTTTGGTAGCGTCAAAACCCGGATCACCTGGCCCCAAAGACCGAAAGGTCTTGTGCTCTAACCAAAACTCACGCCACCGTTTTTCGATGTCCGAAAACCGATAAGCCCCCTGCTCCATTATGTACTCCTAAGAAATGTTAAGGGTATAGTCTTTGTAATAGTCTGGGAAATGGAATGGTTTCTCGAACATGCGGCAGACCACACAACCAAGCCACCGTGCGTTCGATGCCCAGCCCGAAACCGGCATGGGGAACCGATCCATAACGACGTAGATCCAAATACCACTGAAAGGGGTTTTCGTCAAGATCGTGTTCAACAATCTTTTGACGCAACGTTTCCAAATCATCTTCGCGCTGCCCACCCCCTATGATCTCACCATACCCCTCGGGCGCCAAAACATCCATGCACAGCGCCAACGTTGTATCTTCTGGGTCTGCTTTCATATAAAAAGCTTTGCAAGCCGCTGGGTAACGATGAACAATAACGGGCCGGTCAAACTTATTGGCCAAAATGGTCTCATCTTCAGCACCAAAGTCTTCACCCCACGTGTGATCAATGCCTTCGTTTTTTAGCATTTCATGAGCTTCTGTATATGAAATGCGAGGGAAAGGTTTTAGCGTTTTTTCCAAAGAGGCCAAATCACGTTCAAGGCTTTCAAGCTCTGGACGCCTCGTCTCTAACACGCGTTGGACAATAAAACTAATAAAATCTTCGGCCAAATCCATATCACCTTGCAGATCCATGTAGGCCACTTCGGGTTCAATCATCCAAAACTCGGTTAAATGACGTCGGGTTTTAGATTTTTCAGCTCGAAATGTTGGGCCAAAACAATAGACTTTTCCAAAAGCCATTGCAGCCGCTTCCATATACAACTGGCCACTTTGAGTCAAAAATGCTTTCTCGTCAAAATAATCTGTTTGAAAAAGGGTCGATGTGCCTTCACAGGCAGCAGGGGTAAATATGGGTGCGTCGACCAATAAAAATCCGTTGGTGTCAAAATAATCACGACTGGCCTTAATGATGGTACTGCGCACTTTCATAATGGCTTGCTGGCGCGATGAACGCAACCACAAGTGTCGGTTGTTCATCAAAAAATCTGTACCGTGCTCCTTGGGGGTAATCGGGTAGGATTCAGCCAGATGTACGACCTCTATATCAGCCACGCCAATTTCGTAACCCAAAGGGGAACGCGCATCTTCACGAACCGTACCACGCACCCGAATGGCCGACTCTTGCCCCAGTTCTCCTGCCACATCAAACACCGCAGGGGGCACTTCACCATTAAACACAACGCACTGAATGGTTGCAGACCCGTCCCGAACTTGCAAAAAATGTAATTTCCCACTCGACCGTTTGTTGTATAACCAACCCTCGATGACCACTTCTTCGCCATTGGATTGCGCCACATCTAAAATTCGAATCTTATCTGCCAAGCGATCCTCCTCTCATACAAACAAACACACTATGGCCCAACCGTGACCCGATGCAGGTGATCGGCACCTAAAAGAACTTGACAGGCTTCAAGCACCCGTTCTTTTGTGACGGCATCAATATCGTCTAATGATTCTTCCGCTGGGCGATATTTCCCCATATACATTTCTTGTTGTGCCAAACGCCCCATCCGATTATCCATGCTCTCTTGCCCAAGAATTAACTCCCCACGCAGTTGGGCTTTGGAACTTTCCAATTCTTGATCCGATATACCCTCTTGTTTGAGCCGTTTGATTTCTAGCTGAGCAATGCTTACGGCCTCTTCTACACGTGCACTATCACAGGCCATGTAGGTGCCAAACAGGCCTGTATCTTCTAGCATCTCAAGATAAGAATAAACCGAATATGCCAACCCAAGCCGCTCTCTGATCTCTTGGAACAACCGAGAACTCATGCCTTCGCCCAGTGCCGTATTGGCAATCATGTGTTCATTTCGACGCGGGTGTGTATATGAACAAGCCGTTGTCCCCAGGCAGATGTGTGTTTGACCAATATCCCGTTGAAAGTGTTGCTGAGTATGCAAAATCGGAGCAGGTTTTTTCCGAGTTAAAACCTTTGGTGTCGTGGTTGGGAAGTCAAACAATCTGCCCGCAAGATCTACAACCTGACTGTGGTCAACGTTTCCAGCTACAGATACAACAATGCGTTCTGGGTGATAATGTTCACCCAGAAAGTTAAGCAACTTATCTCGCGTAAAACCTTGTAATGAAGTAGGGCTACCCATAATAGGTGCTCCCACAGAGTCTCCCCCCCAGACAGATTGTGCAAAAAGATCGTGAATCAAATCATCAGGTGTATCCTCCACCATCTGAATTTCTTCTAAGACAACCCTTTTTTCTTTTTCTATTTCTTCAGGGTCAAAAATAGAGTGTCGAAGCATATCTGCTATCACATCTAATGCTTCAAATAAATGTTCGTCCAAACAACGCACGTAAAAACAAGTGAGATCCCGCGATGTGAATGCATCGAGTGAACCACCCAACGACTCTAAACTATGCGCTATCTCAAACGTACTTCGGTTTTGGGTGCCTTTGAAGAGCATGTGCTCTAAAAAGTGAGAAATGCCCTGATCTTGAACCCGCTCATCACGCGAACCCACCTGTACCCAAATACCCAACGCAATAGAACGCACAAAAGGCACAGATTCTGTGACTATGCGCAAACCATTCTCAAGGCGTGTCTTTTTATACAACCCGCTCAAAGGCGGTGTTAAGGCCATAACCCCATCCTCCAGGCAACCACAAATGCGAAAAGACGACCGGCATACCGATCGTCTTCCCTGTATTCAAAAAAGGATATTGCAACCCAAGATCGGTCGGATCTGTGCTAATCCTCAGCTTCTGAACCACCACTGGGTGCTTCAATCAATGCTTTGCGGCTTAATCGAATCTTACCCTGATCGTCAATTCCAATGACTTTTACTTGCACCTTTTCGCCCTCTTTCAATACATCATCTACTTTGCGAACGCGGTGATGTTCAAGCTCGGAGATATGACACAAACCATCTTTACCTGGCAAAATTTCGATAAATGCACCGAAGTCTGTAATGCGTCGAACGGTACCGGCATAGGTGGCACCCACTTCAGGGTCTTCTACCAATGCGCGAATCATACCCATTGCGGCTTCGCCTGCTGCTGCGTCCACAGACGTTACAGTCACCATACCGTCATCTTCTACGGTAACCGTGGCACCCGTCTCCTCTATGCTACGAATGGTTTTACCACCCGGGCCAATAACAGCGCCAATTTTAGATTGTTCAACGCGAATGGACAAGACACGAGGGGCGTATTCAGACAACGCTTCGCGGGGCGTGCTGATCGCATCATTCATGAGACCCAAAATATGATTGAGTGCGGCACGGGCACGCTCAAAAGCGACTTGCAAAATATCAAAACTCACACCGCCAATTTTGATATCCATTTGAATGGCTGTTAAACCATCTACCGTACCAGTAATTTTGAGATCCATATCACCCAAATGATCTTCTTCACCCAAAATATCCGTCAACACAACCCACTTGTCACCTTCCATCACCAACCCAACACCCGCGCCAGCGACATGCGTTTTGATTGGTACACCCGCATCCATCATGGCCAAAGACCCACCACAAACGGTCGCCATAGATGACGAACTGTTTGACTCTGTAATCTCAGAAACCAAACGAATGGTATAGGGGAAATGCTCTTCACCTGGAATCACGGGTTCCACGGCCTTTTCGGCCAAAGAACCATGACCAATTTCACGCCGACCAGGAGCAGCGATGCGACCGGTCTCGCCCACACTCCAATTTGGAAAGTTATAATCGAGCATGAAACTCTTGAATGATTTACCAGATAAATCATCAATCATGCGCGTATCCATTTTGCTGCCCAAAGTTGCGACACACAGCGCCTGTGTTTGCCCGCGTGTAAAAATAGCAGACCCATGTGTTCGAGGCAATACGCCCAAATGAATCGAAATCTCGCGAACTTCATCAATAGAACGGCCATCAATACGCCGGTTTTCATCCAAAATCATCGCGCGCATGTCTTTTTTGACGACGCCATCAAAAGCATCACCAATAGCACCATCAGACTCTGGAAATTCTTCGGCCAAGGCCTCTTTAATTTCATTGCCCAAATCACGCAACAACTGTTCGCGGTCGAGTTTGTCTGCTGTGCGATTGGCATCTTTAACTCGGCTTGCAGCCTTTTCTTGAACTGCGGCAACAAGCACCGTGTTGACTTCGTGTTCTTCTACCACGCGCTTCTCTTTACCCACTTTGGCAACCAGCCCAACCTGGAGGTCTATCACCTCAATGATGCCTTGGTGTGCCACTTTCAAAGCCTCTAAAACATCTCCATCAGGCGCTTCGTGAAATTCACCTTCAACTGCAATGATGGACTCGCGGTTTCCAGAAACCACGATATTCACATCGCTCTCTTCCAATTGTTGAAGTGTTGGATTCACTTTAAAAACATCACCCACACGCCCAACACGCACAGCACCAATAGGGCCGTCAAAAGGAATATTTGAAATGCTCAATGCTGCCGATGCACCCGTCATGGCCAACACAGCGGGATCATTCACGCCATCATAAGACAAAACGGTTACATAAACCTGGGTTTCAAAATTATATGCCTTGGGAAACAATGGGCGGATTTGATGATCGATCAAACGGGCGTGCAATTTCTCAGCCGTTGATGGCGCACTCTCTCGTTTGAAGAAGTTGCCAGGAATGCGACCGCCGGCATACATTTTCTCACGATAATCTACCTGCAGTGGAAAAAAATCAAAATTCGAAGGCCTATTATCAGAAACAACCGCAACAAGAACCACTGTATCGCCATGCCGCATCCATACTGCGCCATGGGCTTGTTTTCCTACAAGCCCTGTTTCAATAGACAACTCTCTACCATCGGTATCCAACGCTACTCTTTCTACCATCCAATAAACTCCTATCCCTATGAAAACGGATCATACCAGCGTCTTAGCCGAGATGCTAAGAATTTTGCCTACCTCCAGTATGATACAAGGTAACCTACCCGCGCAAACCAAGTTGAGCGACCAATTCGCGATATCCTGTCAGATCTTTTTTCTGAAGATAACGCAACAAACGTCGACGCTGACCAACCAACTTTACCAGCCCTCGGCGAGAATGGTGATCTTTAGCATGCATTTGCGAATGTCCGGTGAGATGCGTGATGCGCGCAGTGATCAATGCAATCTGCGTTTGTGAAGAACCCGTATCGGCCTCGTTGCGACCATACTGGCCGATAATTTCGACCTTTTTTTCCTTAGCTAGTCCCAAAACAGAACCTCCAAAATTATTGTGAATTACTTTGCGAAAGCAACTGCTTCGCAATCTGAATATCTTTTTGTATTTGCGCAATCAACGCGTCTTTATTTTCAAACTTACGCTCAGCCCGGATATGGTGTGCCAATTCTACCTTAAGCGTTTGACCGTACAAATCGCCCGAAAAATTGAGAATGTGCACTTCAAACGTCCAGTTTTCCCCGTCAAAAGTTGGCCGTTGACCAAAGTTTACAACTGCAGGCAAAGGTTCCTCAAACTGCACCCAGGCCGCATAAACACCTGGGGGTGGGGAAAGCTTCTCTGCCATGTTAAAAGATACATTGGCCGTAGGAAACCCAAGATTCTTGCCACGTCCCTCGCCGGGGATAACAACACCCCAAACAGGGTAATGCCCCCCTAATAAGGCGGCAGCTTCTCCAAAAAGATTCGCTTCGAGGGCACGGCGAATGCGCGTACTGCTTATCGGACTGTCGTTGACAACACTGGGTTCAACCGATGTGACCCCAAACCCAAATCGGGTACCAAGTGCCCGCATGGTATCATAACCACCTTGGCGATTTTTGCCAAAACCGTGATCGTAGCCCACAACAACATGAGATGCATGCATCCAATCAACCAAATAGCGGCCAACAAATGCATCTGGGGCCAATTGTCTGAGGTTTTCATCAAATGGGACAACAACCAAAACATCAAGACCCAAAGCCTCAAAACGGGCAGACTTTTCAGGTAGTGTGGTCAACAAGCTTGGTGCATTTGCCCCATCGATAAATTGTCTGGGATGGGGATCAAATGTGAGCACAACCGACATGCCTTGATGCGTTTGGGCGTATGAAAGGACAGATTGGATAACAGCGGCATGTCCAACATGCACCCCATCGAATGTGCCAATGGTAACAACGGGATTTTTAAAGTCAACCACTTCATCTGGGATGATGATACGCATTTGGGGCGATTTTAGCTTTCTCGCTGAGCAATAACACACACAGGCCGAAGGCCATTTGGGTGCCAACGCCCAATGCCAATTAAATGATCGTCACTATCAAAGATGCACTGGGGTTCTTCAAAGTCGCCCATCGGAACGTCGGTAACTTCGACGGGATTACCGTTAACAAATGCGTGAACCTGTTGTTTTGAAAGGGAGATGTTTGGCAAATCTAAAACCCTTTTCACCCCTAAGAAAGGCACGGGGTCAAGCCGTTGCGCAATACCTTCAAGTTCTTCAAGGGTATAACAATCGGACAACCCAATCTGCCCAACAGCTGTGCGCGTCAATTGCGATAAGTGCGCACCACATCCAAGGCGCTGACCAAGATCAGCAGCCAGTGTGCGGATATAAGTGCCTTTAGAACACCACACATCAAGTGTCAGTATTGGGTTTTGATAATCGACTATGTCCAACCCAAAGATCTCAATTTCTCGGACAGGCCTATCAACCTCTTGGCCTTTCCGAGCCAACTCGTAGAGTCTTTTGCCCGCCACCCGAACAGCAGAATACATCGGTGGAATTTGCTCGGTTTTGCCTAGAAATGGTTGTAAAACATCGACAAATCCGGCTTGTGTTTTTGGCACTTGGTCAGATTGAGAAACAATCTGTCCTTCACTATCAAGTGTATCGGTTTCGACACCCAAAGTGATTGCGCCACGGTATTTTTTGTCAGATGCAGTTACAAACTGACTCAGGCGAGTAAACCTACCCAAACACAAAACCAGCACCCCGGTTGCCAACGGATCAAGGGTGCCGGTGTGTCCAACTTTTTTTGTCTTAAACAAGTGACGAACGCGACTGACCACGTCGTGAGACGTACATCCTGGCGGCTTATTGACGCCTAAAAAACCGTCTAAGAGCACCGTTAAGTATCTAATTGGCTAAGAAGTTGCTCAATGCGCGAAGCATATGCAAGTGAATTGTCGATGGCAAAAAACAATTCAGGCACGTGGCGCATTTGCACTCGTTGGGCAACTTGATGCCTCAAAAAAGAATTGGCACGCGCCAAACCTTCTAAGATTTCTTCTTTGCGATCTTCTATCGCACTGATATATACTTTGGCAGTGCGTAAGTCCTTAGACATTTTAACGCCAGTAATGGTAAGATCTTTTAAACTTGGATCTTTGCTTTCCTGTCGCAAAATATTGCTCAACTCAACCTGAATATTGCGACCAACACTTTCGGGGCGATAAGAAGCCATATTAAAGCAGTTCCAAGGTGTAGTCCATCATTACGATCTCTGTTTCTCGATCGATCATTTCAACAATTTTTGACAGCATTTGATTGGCGTGTGTTGACGCATTCGAAATAACGGCAACCCCAACCAATGCCTTTTGTCTCAGATCGTTTTCCTCAAGTTCAGAAACCGATACATTGAATTTATTCTGAATGCGTGCAATAAGGCTTTTGAGCAAGCGTCGTTTGTCTTTCAAAGACTGACAAGTTGGCAAATACAATTCAAAACGGCAGATTCCAATGGTCATGTCTAAATCGAGCGTGATGTTTCGACCAACGTATAAGCCTCAATCACATCACCCACTTTAATGTCATTGAAGTTTTCTACACTCATACCGCATTCAAAACCATTTTGCACTTCACGCACATCTTCTTTGAAACGTCGCAAAGAACTCAGATGGCCATCATAGACGATCACCCCATCGCGAACCACGTGAACGACCGACGAACGCATGATTTGCCCTGAGGAGATAAGACATCCAGCAATCGTACCAACACGCGGCACCTGGAATAACTCGCGAACTTGCGCCTCACCCAAAATTTTCTCATCGACTTTGGGAGCCAAGAGACCCGAAAGTGCTGCTCGAATATCTTCAACCGCTTCATAAATAACTCGGTAGCTTCGAATGTCAATCTGCTCTTGTGCTGCAGCCACGCGGGCATTGGCATCAGGGCGAACGTTAAAACCGATAATAATGGCATCAGAAGCAGACGCAAGCAAAACATCTGAAGGTGATATAGCTCCCACGGCTCGGTGAATAACAGCCAAACGAACTTCGTCGTGCTCAATTTGTAACAAAGCATCCTGCAAGGCTTCAACAGACCCATCCACATCACCTTTGATGATGATACGAAGTTCTGAAATATTGCCAGCTTCGATGCGGTTGTGAATATCTGATAAACTGACACGCTTTACTCTGTGGAACTGTTGCTCTCGACGCAACTGTTGGCGTTTATGGCTAATTTCACGGGCTTCGCGTTCATTTTCAACCACGTTAAAATTATCACCAGCTTGGGGTAAGCCGTCTAAACCCAGCACCTGAACAGGCCGAGATGGACCCGCAAATGGCACAGGTTTCCCCCGCTCATCCAACATTGCTCGAACACGTCCACTATACATGCCCGTAATAAATGGATCCCCGACACGCATCGTTCCGTCTTGAATCAATACAGTTGCGACATTGCCTCGCCCACGGTCTATTTGGGCTTCAATAATAGTACCTTTGGCACGTCTGTCGGGGTTGGCTCTTAACTCCATGATTTCGGTTTCTAAAGCCAACAACTCGAGTAAACCATCGACATTTTTGCCCGTCATAGCGGAAATCTCACAGCATTGTATCTGACCGCCCCAACCTTCAACCAAAACGCCGTGTTCTGACAATTCACGCTTGATTTTATCGGGGTTTGCTGCTGGCAAATCTATTTTATTAATCGCCACCACAATCGGCACTCCGGCAGCTTTGGCGTGGTCGATGGCTTCAATTGTCTGGGGCATCACACTGTCATCCGCGGCCACAACCAAAACCACCACATCTGTAACTTTAGCACCACGAGCACGCATAGCAGTAAATGCTTGATGTCCCGGGGTGTCTAGGAAACAAATCTCTTTGCCACTTTCAAGCTCAACATGATAAGCACCAATATGCTGTGTAATACCACCAGCTTCTCCGGCAACCACAGTGGTGGTGCGAATATAATCGAGAAGAGAGGTTTTACCATGATCAACATGTCCCATGATTGTAATCACAGGTGGACGAGGTTTTAGATTGGCTTCATCTTCTTCCTCTTCCTCTATAAGAAGCTCTTCTCCATATTCTTCGAGTTCTTCAACACCAAACCCGAACTCATCTGCAACCAACGCAATCGTGTCCATATCCAAACGCTGGTTGATGGTCACCATCATACCCAATTGCAAACATTGGGTAATAACTTCAGTCGGACGCACTTCCATTTGGGCTGCCAGCTCACCGACCGTGGTAAACTCGCTCACCTTCAGAACCTGCAACTCTTCGCCCACCTCGACATCATCTTCTTCTTCTGGGCGACGGCGACGACCCCGAGAGGCTGTTCCACCAGTAGACATACTGGCCAAGGTGCGGCGGACGTTTTCAGACACGGCACGCTCGTCTACCTGCGGACGTTTGCGACGACGACGACGGCGAGTGCTTCTAGAGCCGGATGCATCATCTGTCCCTGTGGCAACGGCAGCCACTGGGGCAGGTTGTTGCCTGGGTTCTTGTGTTTGTTTGGTTTTTGGTTCTTCTTTTTTGGGTTTTATTTGGCTCTTGGAAGCGGGCGTTGGGGTAGGTACCGGAACAGGATCGCCCACATGCTCAACAACCAGCACGTGTTCAACTGTCCGACGTCTACGACGACGGCGAGGTGGGCGATCAGACTCACTTTGCTCACTGGTCGACTGGCGTTGCGGAGTACGCTGTTTCGCCTGGGGAGCTGTAGCTGTAGCCGGTGTTTGGGTGTCTTTTTGGCGTTCTTTCTGTTGAATGTCTTTCCGTTTGATTTCTTGCCGCGAGGCGTTACGTTCCTCTTCAAACTTTTTCTGGATACCACCCATCATGTCATCTGTGCAGACGGCCATATGGTTTTTCACTTCAAAACCCAAGGTTCGAATCTGCTCCACCATTGCTACGCTGGAAAGATTGAACTCGCGAGCAACTTCATAAACTCGTTTTTTCTTTTCCGTAGGGGTCTTGCTATTTGTCGTCGTTTTAGCCAAACGGCGTCACCTCCTTAGGCTTCAGAATCAGATTATTCAACCTGGGCTACTGATTCATCGGCTTGTGATGTTGCTGATTCCAAATCTTCGAC
This sequence comes from Candidatus Latescibacterota bacterium, assembly GCA_047619225.1. GTDB lineage: Bacteria > Latescibacterota > UBA2968 > UBA2968 > UBA2968 > JABIFK01. The sequence continues at coordinate 22,769 of JBLHJX010000013.1, read as the reverse complement.
TTCAGTTTGTGTTTCATCTACTTCTGCATTGGCTTCTACTTCTACATTGGCTTCTGCTTCTGCATTGGCTTCTGCTTCTGCATTGGCTTCTACTTCTGCATTGGCTTCTGCTTCTGCATTGGCTTCTACTTCTGCATTGGCTTCTGCTTCTGCATTGGCTTCTGCTTCTGCATTGGCTTCTGCTTCTGCATTGGCTTCTGCTTCTGCTATTAATGCGTTGGCAGCCGCCTCTTTTGCTCGTGCTTCTGCTATAACTGCGTTGGCAGCCGCTTCTTCTGCTTGTGCTTCGGCAACTTCCTCCCGATAGGCAGCCAGACGTGCATCAACTATCTCTTTCGCTGTTTCTTGCATTTTCTCACCCGTGGCAGGGCCAATTCCAGGAACCTGAGTCAACTTCTCTAAGGGCAAGCGAACCAAAGAGTTGGCCGATTGAATGCCCGCCTCTTCTAATCTCTCCAGCATCACTTTGCCAATGCCTGGTATATCACTCAAAGCAACTGCTGTTGCGGCACGTTCTGCTTGCTGGACTTCAAAGCGAGATTCGTTCATGATATCAACATGCCAACCTGTCAATTGTGCTGCCAAACGTGCATTTTGGCCGGACTTACCAATGGCCAGTGACAGTTGGTCATCATCAACGATGGCAGACATACGACGATCACGGCGATCGATAATAACCCGTTTTACAACAGCTGGACTCAATGCCCTGGATAAGAAAATAGCCTCATCTTCACTCCAAGGCACGATGTCGATTCGCTCATTGCTCAATTCACGCACAACCGCTTGCACTCGGGAACCCTTCATACCAACACACGCGCCAACAGGGTCGATACGTGCATCATTAGAATGCACCGCTATTTTGGCACGTTCTCCTGGTTCGCGAGCGATGGCCTTCACCTCAATGGTACCTTCGTAAATTTCGGGTACCTCAAGTTGGAAGAGCTTATCCAAAAGACCTGGATGAGTACGAGACAATAATACTTGCGGACCTTTGGCGGTACGCAAAACATTGACGACATAAGCGCGAATAGGATCCCCTTGGCGGTAGCGCTCTTTTCTGATTTGTTCTTTAAGAGGTATGACTGCCTCAGTCCGCCCCAAATTGATCAGGATGTCGCCTCTACTAATCTGTTGAACAGTACCAGAAATGATTTCACCGATTCGGCCTTGGTAGTCTTCGTGAATTTTGTCGCGTTCGGCTTCACGCACCCGTTGCACCAATACTTGCTTGGCGGTTTGGATGGCATTACGCCCAAAAGCTTGAAACGGCAGGGCTTCTCGGATTTTGCTGCCAACTTCAATGGCTGGGTCGATTTCTTGTGCATCGCTAAGCGACATTTGCAAACCAGGGTCTTCCACCCCATCGTCGGCCACAACATCTTTGATGGCTTCGACTAAAATTTCACCCGACCCGCTGTCAAAAGTGACTTCGACATTATCGCCAAGCCCAAAACGTTTTCTGGCAGCAGAAATAAGCCCCACTTCAAGGGTTTCCACGACCATTTCGCGATTCACGTTCTTTTCTTGTGCGATCTGTCTTAAAGCCTCTAAAACTTCATAATTCAAGGCACTGCCTCCCTACATCATATTTCAAAATGCAAATTTGCTTTATGTATTTGTTCACGGTCAATGGATACAAGTTCACCCTTAATCTCAACCATTAAATGGTCTACTTCAACTATTTTCAAAGTGCCAACACATTCCCCCAAACCACTCACATCCAACTGTAAAGCCTTACCCACCACTCGCTCGAAGTCTCGGTCTGTCTTCAACTGTCGCGTAAGGCCAGGGGATGACACTTCTAAAATATAGGTGCCAGCAATTGGATCGTAAGTATCAAAAACATCACCAATATCACGGCTTAGTTGCGCGCATTCGTCAATGGTGATTCCCTCTGCGCGATCTACATACAAACGAACCAACTTGCGACGAAGCCCACCCGAAAGATGAAGTTCCACCAATTCAAGGTTGCGCTCTTCGAGCAAGTCTGTGATCAATTCTTCAAGCTTGGTGTGAAGCGAGGTCGTTTCCACAAAAATACCATCTACAAAAGCCCATATACTCAAAAGAGTGGGCAAGTGGCCCACTCCGGATGATTCGAGAGAACCTAAATATAGAAAACTCCGCCATATAATGCAACAATTAAATATACTTACGACTAAGAGCTTGACGGCTTCCCGCCGACCAAATCACGCACCTCTAAAAGCATTTCACGTAACTGTTCAATATCGCTTTTGGAGGCACGTATGGCGTCTTCTAAAGATTGTTGCTCCCACACATTGCGGTTTTGCTTCAACTGCTCAACAGCACCTTGCGTAGTATATTTTTGATTATAAAGCAAATCCTTGATGGCCAAAACAATCTTAATATCGCGCTCTTTGTAGGTGCGGTTGCCCGAACGCCCCCGTCGGGGGCGCAGCAAGGTAAATTCCTTTTCCCAAAAACGCAACACGTGAGCTTCAACCCCTGCGAGGTCTGTCACTTCTCCAATAGAATAATAAAGTTTTTTCAAACCCTCGGGTTGCATGAGATCATTTCTTTCTAAAAATGATATTGATAGGCGTACCACGAAAGTCAAATGAATCCCGCAAACGATTTTCTAAGAAGCGTTTATAGTGTGTCGGAACATCTTTTGGACGAGAGGTGAAAAACAAAATTGTCGGAGGAGATGTTTTGGGCATGACACAGAATGTCATGCGAAAAACACGCCCATTTTTGCTGGGTGGCGCAGTGGTTTCATTGATATCAACCAAAAACTTATTGAGGTCACCGGTAGGGATATGATGGGATCGCCGATCTGCTACCAACAAAGCTTCGTCGATCATGCGCCAAGATCGTTGCCCCGTAAGGGCAGAGCCAAAGATAATGGGGTGATGTGCAAGGTTTGCAAATCGATCTGTAATTTCTTTTTGAATGGCATCTGCGGTGCGGTGGTCTTTTTCGACCAAATCCCACTTATTGATCCCAATAACGATACCTTTGCCCAACTCAAGTGCAATGTCTACAATTTTAACATCTTGAACGGTACACCCTTCTGTGGCATCAACCAAAATAATGGCCACATCGCTGCGTTCCAAGCTGCTGGTTGTGCGCAATGAACTGTAAAATTCGACTTGCTCTTTCGCGCGTGCCCGTCGCCGCAAACCCGCCGTATCGATCAGAATGAACTGACGACCCTCCCGCTCCATGGGCATATCGATGGCATCACGCGTGGTCCCAGGAATGCTACTGACAACAACCCGTTCCTCGCCCAAAATCTGATTCACAAGCGTTGACTTGCCCATGTTGGGACGCCCAATAATCGAAATACGAGGCGGCTCTACTTCAACAGGTATGCTTTCTGTGCCATCAGGCAACATGGCAATGGTCTTATCCAGCAAGTCACCCGACAATCGCCCATTGATCGCAGAAACAGACGTCGGTTCACCCAGGCCGAGTTTATAAAAAAGAGTCGCATCAGAATCATCTCTGTCGCCATCGACCTTGTTTACCACCAACAGGTAGGGCTTTCCCGAATCGCGAATCATACGTGCCATAAGCTCGTCGTAATCAACAGGGCCCGTACGCGCATCCACAATCATCAATACCGCATCGGCTTCACCCAGGGCAATTTCTACCTGATCAGACACGGAATCAGTGAGGCTTACGCCAGTGTCTGGCAGATACCCCCCCGTATCGATCAGCGTAAAGGTATCTCGGCCCCAGATCACTTCGCCATAATTTCGGTCGCGTGTCACACCAGGGAAATCTTCAATCACGGCTTTTCGTTCACCCAGCAGCCGATTAAAAAGTGTTGATTTGCCTACATTTGGGCGACCAAGAATGGCCACCACGCCCTTGTCCACAACAACCTCCTTAAACGTCTACTTGATGAGATGAAATATAGGGGTGTGCAACTTCTTGGCTGCCCATAATTGGGCATATAGAGATGCCATCCAATGCATTTTGTAGTGTTTCTACCAAATCATACGTCCCGACAACAACAGAACACTTCAAATGGTCTGTGAGGTTGGCCGGTGTGAGGTCATCGAGAAACAGGCCATTGTGATTCACACAATTGGGTGGCAACAAAACAAACTCATTTTTGTCTACGCCTACCTCTTGCACCGCATTTTGAATATCCGCCCCAGTGAGCAGGCCAGAAACTGTTATGCCTTCACCCAAAAACGTGTTCACAACAGGCACGAGTCTTGCCGAAATCCAAGGAATCTGATTGAGCCGATCAACCATCGGTGCCAAAAATTGTTGGCCCAGCACCCCCGTCACCAAGACAAATTGCTGGGGCGGCACGTCCATTTGCTCAAGCACTTCCACTTGATCATCAAAAGCATCAATGAAACGCCGCACCATACCAATGCCATTTTCGACCAACGGAAACCCATCATAGGCATCTGGGTCCGGAATATTTATACCTGCCTTGAGATAGAATTCATCGCCTAAGTACACAAACCGCGCCCCAAATTGCTTTTGAAACAAAGTCTGCCATTGGGTGATTTGGACAATGGCTGCCTGGGCATCAGAGACCGAAACGGGTGTTAATTCGGGTAGGTTCTTTCGATATTTGGTGAGTCCAAGCGGCACGACACCAACCGATTCGATGTGCGGGTGTCGGTCAGCCAAATCAAAAATTGTTTGCTTGAGCGCCTGCCCATCATTCACGCCCGGGCAAAGCACCACTTGTGTGTGCATTCGAATACCCTCTTGTGCCAATACATCAATGCGGTTCAGCACAGGCGTTGGATCTTTGCGCCCCAAAAGTTCTGCCCGCAAGGTTGGATCGGTAGCGTGTACAGATATATACATTGGATTCAAACGCTGATCGATAATGCGCTCAAATTCTTCATCTGATAAATTGGTCAATGTAACATATGCGCCGTGCAAAAAAGACAGCCGATAATCGTCATCTTGATAATACAGCGTCTTGCGCATGCCCTTAGGCATTTGGTGTAAAAAACAAAACACACACTTGTTGTCGCACTTCAAAATGGGCATTTCTTCAAATTCAAGACCCAAATCGTCTTCAATATCTTTCTCAATCTCAAAGATGAAAACATCAGCCCCACGCCTAATTTGGACCTCGATATCTTCATTGCCCAAATGAAACCGATAGTCAATCGCGTCTCGAATAGGTTCGTCATTTATACACTCAAGCACATCATTGGGCATAAGACCTATGGCTTCGCCAATTCCTTCGGGCAGAATGGTTTCGATGCGAAGGCCTACCTCTAATTCTCGAGTAGTAGGACGCCCCTCAACTTGGGCGCGGGTAGGTTTATCCATGCATATCCCCAATCGACTGTAACACAATAAAATAGCGAGATAATTTATCCAAAAAGCTGAACATCTAAAAATAAGCGAAAGGCCCCATAAGGTCAAGTTTAATCAGGGATTTGGAAATTGTAAGTCGGATCGCTTCGGCGAGTCACGCGGAGTAAGCATTCTGGCCGTACCCCCCGCCCTTGCTTATCGCCAGCGCGGTGCCACCTCGTCGATGAACAATCGCATCCCTGCCTCGTCTGGGGCATCGAGGAACCACCACAGGAAGTGCGTCACACCAATGTCAACGTATCTCTTGATTTGGTCAGAGACCTGTTCCGGCGTGCCGACCAGGGTCATGCGCGTCAGTGCCTCCGGGGGCGTGTCCGTCGCGCCGCTGAGAAAAGTCGTCATTTCGAGGTCCTCCTCTGTCGGTGGATCAAGCGCCAGCATGGCTCGCAGTTTCCTACGCACCCCATCAAGGTCAGGTGCCACAAGAATCTGCATTTCAATGCTCTTCTCTATCTCTTCGTAGTCTCGCCCAGCCTGCACGCACGCCACACGCAACGCCCCCAGGCGCCGTTCCATTTCACCGACCGACACCGGCACGCTGTTCCATCCTTGGGCATGATGCGCCACGGCGTCAAGCATAGCCGGGTTGGGCTCGCCCAACCAAATTGGCGGATGTGGCCGCTGCACCGGCTTGGGCGTGCACGTGGCACCGCGCAATTGATGAAAGCGGCCTTCGTAGTCCACCGGGCCGTCCTGTGTCCACAAAGCCTTCGTCAGCTGCAACGCTTCCACCAAGTGCTCAATACGCGTTTCTACCGGCTCGGCCCAGGGCAACCCATAGCGATGAAACTCCTCAGCGCGGTTGCCGCCGTCGACAAAGTGGATCAAGCGCCCACCGGAGAGCTGGTCAAGCGTCGCAGTCATCTTCGCGGTGACCGACGCGTGCCGAAGGAAATGCGCCATGTGAATCATCCCCAGCTTCGCCTGACTTGTCGCTCCGGCCAGCGCCGCTAGGGTTGTCCAACCTTCGAGGATGGCGTCGTCGCGGCCATGGAATAAGTGGTCTGCGACCCATAGTGAGTCGAAGCCTAAGCGGTCGGCGGTGACGCCTAGATCTAAGGTCACGCGTGCGTCAAGACGCTCGTAGGCTGGTGTGCGAAACAACCTGCCCCCAGGCATGGCAAAGATGGGAACGCAGAAACCGAACTGGATATGTCGTGAATGGCTCATCGCCTGACCTTTCGTGGAGATCGTGTGCAGATCGCCCTCATCACTACAAAGTTGGCGGCCTGGGTGGTATTTTTCAACTGGGGTCTTTATTGCCTTTAAGATACTTTCATAAGATCGTTAATTTGATTCTTTTGTTCACGACAAAATACTAACCGAACACGGATGATAAAGAATCTGTTTTTTTCGCTTGTAAAATCTGATTCAAGTGTTTTATCTTGCTGCTTACCACAAAACCCAGAGTTTCCGCAGAAGATGTAGCGTTGAAACTGAACAACTTGTTGAAAGACCGAGTGGTCTACAGTGACGGGTGGGAAGTTGACAACCCTTGGCTGCTGAAATTGTTCTAACCTGCGCATAACTCCCAAACGCTTTCGATTCAGCCCCCTGAAATACATTCTCTCCCAAAACCAGATGATGAAGTGGCACGAGGCTAAAGATCAAGTGACAGAGGCGTTTTCTTTCCACCGCCATCGTGCCAGCCAAGATGCGCTAATTATACAACAAACCTACACTCAAACTCATCACCAGAGATAAGACTACACTAACAGACACAGATTCGCTTCAATCCACACAATAAATGTTGATAAAGATAGACCACTTTCAATAGGGAAAGGCTTTTTACTATGAACCAGCACGGTCGTGAAGAGGCGGTTGAAGTCATCCAACTGGCTTATGCAGATTATTTGCAACACTTTGCACACTTGAAGGATTTGCTAACTATCGCACTGCGCGGGGACTTGGGAACATAGCCCCCACAACGGCAAATCAAAAAACGGCTTTCTTAGCGTCGCCTCATTCACGTTTGGATTTCCGCTCACTCGGTGGTTTACTGTAAAATAGAGGCCAGCGTTGCAACTTTGAGCGGCGATCCACGCTTGTTGAGGACGCAAAAGGAAACATCGCTAACAACCATGCCCCTTGCATCTGTGGCAAAAAACGAAAATGTCACCCAGCATGGGTGCCCTAAGGCTTTCTCTAACAGTTATTTAAATGGGCCGAAAGGAGCAGCAATCGCCCTTCGGGGTGGCCTATCGACTAATCCTAACCCTAACCTTCCCAATACCAGACCTTCTTTTGCAGCCCCGATTATCGACCTCCTCAGTAACAACGGATTTGCCAGGAGCAAGCTATCTGAATCTGTGCAAAACCGACCCTGAAAAAAGGCCATGCATCAAAAAAACCCACACTGCCATAATTCATTATATAATAACAACTTTACCCCCCTTGCAGAAATCAATCTGTCAACACGATTTTAATTACATATTACCCCTCACTTTTGTAGTTCTTTACACATTGGGAAACGGCCGTAATATTTCTTAATGTGGATGGCTTTCATATTCAAAACTAACCTCGTGTTGATCTGTTCACACATACCTTTGGGGCGCTTCAATCAGGCGTAATAATCGCTGCAAGATACATTTCACACGACACATTACGTAAAGTATTATGTTCCATTTGTTTGCCTGCTTATTCGCCACATCAACTGAGAGGAATATCGGTATGAATAAAAGGGGTTGGCCAAAGGTCTGGCTGGTATTTATTGTTGTAATGGCAGCTATTGGAAGGTTGCCTACCCATGTCGCGGCACAACCCGTCGTGCATATAGGTATGGTCGTCGACGGCCCTTGGGAAACAAATCAAAATGTCGCAGCCAGTTTTCAGCAGGAAATTCTGGCACTGACCGAGGGTGAGTTCGATGTTCGTTTTCCACCAGATAAACTAATTATGGCCGACTGGACACTTGTGCGCGTGCAGGCTGCTTTGGATCAGTTATTGGCAGATCCAGAAGTGGACCTGGTAATTGCCTCAGGCATCCTGGCTTCCGCCGCTGTATCCCAGCGCGGGCCATTGCCCAAACCCGTAATTGCACCCTTTATTCTCGATAGAGAACTGCAAAATGCACCCTATTCAAACGGTGTCAGCGGTGTTGTGAATCTGAGCTATTTGACGTTTCCAACAAAGTTAAAAGCTGAGCTCAAACTGTTTTTGGACATCGTACCCATGAAGCGCGTAGCCGTACTGCAAAGCTGGGTCATGCCCTCTGCCCTTCCCAATTTCGTGCAATACGCCGGAATTGAGCTGCTGGGGATTGAGAACTTGCAGATAGAATTCATAACGATTGAAGGATCCGGTATGGTTGAGGCTGCGCTGAACAAAATGTCTAAGGAGGTAGAAGGCGTTTTTGTGACCCCATTGTTGGGCACCTCTGCGGACGATTTTAAGCAGCTTGTATTGGGTTTAAACAAAAGAAAACTGGCGGCTTATTCGGTGGTGGGAACCTCTGAGGTTGCAGGTGGTCTGTTGATGGGAAGCACGCCCGATTTTAATTTACCTCGCCTTGCGCGTCGTGTTGGGCTCAATGTCCAGCAAGCATTGCTGGACAAAGAGCCGGGCACTTTCAAGGTGACTTTTCCTGGCGAAGAACGACTTACCATCAATATGGCTACAGCGCGAGCTATTGGTGTTTACCCACGCTTTGAAGTGTTGACAGAGGCGGTTTTGCTCAACGAAGAAAGGCGAGATATTGCGCGAAAAATTTCATTGTATGACGCTGTGCGAGAGGCCGTTGATGTCAACTTGGATATAGAGGCGCAAAAGCGGGCAGTGGCCTCAGGGTATGAAGAGATGAAAAAGGCCCGGGCTTTGCTTCTTCCTCAAGTAGATATAAAAGCACAGGGCGTTATGATTGATAAAGATTTGGCCCTCCCACAACTGGGACAGGTTGAACGCTCATTATCAGGTGTTTTGAGCGTGAAACAATTGATCTTCTCTGATGGGGCAAATGGAAATATCGACATTCAGAAACACATTCAGCAGTCGCGCGAGTTTAAGCAAAATGAGATCCGGTTAGATATTATGCGCGAAACAGCCGTGACCTATTTGAATCTGTTGCGCATCCATACTTTTGAACGCATCCAAAAAGAAAACTTAAAACTTTCGCGATCTAATCTCGATTTGGCTCAAGTCAGACAAGGTGTTGGGTTTTCTGGGCTCAGCGAGGTTTATCGATGGGAAAGTCAAATTGCAAGAGACCGCATTGCCGTCATTCAGTCTAGTGCGCAGCGCAATCTCGTGGAAATGGCGCTGAATCGGTTGTTGCATCGGCCCCTTGAAGAACCATTTGAGACTGTGGACGTCGGGCTCAATGATCCATATCTCATCAGTAGCCACCAGCGAATTTTCGACTATATCAGCAATCCCTGGTTGTTCGATATTTTTCGCAGCTATCGCGTGCAAGATGGGTTGGCAGCTTCGGTTGAACTCAAGCAACTCGACGCGGTTATCGCCGCACAAACACGTGCGATGAAGATAGCCCAACGCAAATTTTGGGCTCCCACAGTGGCCGCACAGGGCGAATGGTCGAATGCCCTGTCACGAAGTGGTGCCGGGTCTCAGGCACCTGCCCCTGGAGGAGATACCAATTGGAAAATCGGGCTGGAGGCCTCATTGCCTTTGTTTAGCGGCGGAGAACGATTTGCAAAGGTGCGCCAGGCAAGGCAAATACTCGAGGAATTACAGTTGGAACGAAGCGCTGTGGCCGAACGCATTGAACAACATGTGCGATCTACACTGCATTGGGTAGGTGCTTCCCGCGCGGCCATTCGTCTGTCTCGTGATGCAGCTGAGGCGGCTGGCCATAACCTGGAATTGACGACCGACGCTTATTCCAGGGGTGCGGTTTCCATTCTGGAATTACTTGATGCGCAAAATGCAGCCCTAAGGTCTCAGCAAGGGGCCGCAAGTGCGGTTTACGACTTCTTGATTGATGTAATGGAGGCCGAAAGGGCCGTTGGGGGATTCAACTTTTTCCGCGATCCTGTAGAGGTTAAGGCGTATTTTGATCGTTTGGATGCACATTATAAAGAACTTGGCGCAGAAGTACGGCATTAGGATTTCAGATTGCCCTATTTTGTACTCATTCGGGAGGAAAGATTATGATATCGTGGATTCATCGCTGTAGGTTTTTTGCCGTCGGCCTGGTTTTTTGTGTGTCTTGCGGTGAAGATATCTCGGAACCCGAACCGGTGATTCGTCCGGTTCGCTATGAGAAAGTAACGGTGTCGGGTGGTGAGCGCGCGCGCATCTTTTCGGGTACATCTCAGGCCGGGTTAGAATCGCGGCTCAGTTTTCGCGTTCCGGGTATCATTAAGAATTTAGCGGTTAAACTGGGCGATGCCGTTCAGGTCGGCCAATTGATTGCCGAGTTGGATTCGAGAGACTTCCAACTGAAGGTGCAGCAAGCAGATGCCGCTCTGAGCAGCGCACAAGCACAGGCCCGCAATGCCCAGTCCAATTACGATCGCATCAAAGCGCTTTATGAAAACAGGAACGCCTCAAAAAACGATCTCGACGTCGCTCGTGCGACAGCTGAATCTGCCGACGCACAGGCCAATGCCACCCAAAACCAGCTGGAACTGGCACGCTCACAGTTGAGCTACACGCGGTTAACGGTGCCTGTTGCCGGATCGATTGCCAAAATAAATATTGAAGAAAACGAAAACGTATCTCCCGGACAGCAGATTGCACTGCTAACATCGGACTCACAACTAGAAGTGGAAGTGGCCATTCCCGAGATTTTGATTGCACGCATTCGGGAGGGCGTTGAGGTTAAAGTGCACTTCGACGCGTTGCCCGGCCGCACATTTACCGCCAGGGTAACAGAAGTTGGTGTGTCCTCAACAAGCCTGGCCACCACCTTTCCGGTCACCGTTTTGTTGCAACACAGAGACGCGGATTGCCGACCCGGCATGGCAACGGAAGTGACATTCCTTGATACCGATAACAAAGGGGATCGGATTTTGGTGCCACCAGTTGCTGTAAGCGAAGACCGGCAAGGCCGGTTTGTGTTTGTGGTAAATCCAGAAAACGACGGATTGGGCACAGTACATCGACACACAGTAAAGATAGGCGATTTGACGAAAGATGGTATGGAAGTTCTCGGTGGAATACAAGGCGGGGATCTGGTGGTAACAGCCGGGATCAGCCGCATTCAAGACGGACAAAAGGTGCGTTTGCTAGCGCAATAATGTCCCCGAAACAATGACCAAGCGTGTAAACTTTGACGGTATCTTGTTTAAAAAGTTGTGTGGAGACCCATAGATGACAAAGTCTGCGATAAACCAGAATCGGATTACCCTTACTGCCCTGATTTTAATTGTGCTGGGAGGCATCAACGCATACCAGAACATGCCACAAAACGAAGATCCGGGTTTTATCATCCGAACGGCTCAGGTACTTACCCTTTTTCCGGGTGCAAGCCCGGAGCGCGTGGAATTGCTGGTAACAGACAAACTGGAAAAGACCATCCAGGAAATTCCGGAACTTGATTTTGTAACGAGCACATCGCGCAATGGGCTATCAGAAATTTATGTGAACATTCAAGAAAAAGAGTCGGACATGCGCCCTATTTGGGATAATTTGCGTCGAAAAATAGAGCGTGCTGCGCGGAATCTGCCAATCGGCGTAATCGGGCCAATTGTGAACGATGAATTCGGCGATGTGTTTGGCACCATTATTACGCTGACAGGCGAGGGCTATTCGTATGCAGAATTGAAAGAAATCGCCGACCAGGTTCGCAATGAACTGCTAAAGATTTCGGAAACAGCCAAAGTCGAAATTCACGGTGCGCAGGAAGAACACGTTTTTGTCGAATACAACACAGCGCGTCTGGCCGAACTGGGTGTTTCGGCGTTTCAGGTAAAAAGTACGCTGGAAGCACGCAATATATTGCTCCCCGGCGGCGATATCAATACAGGACGAGAACGCATTATTCTGGAGCCTTCAGGAAATTTTGAATCCGTCGACGATTTGCGGCATACCGTGGTCAAAGTACCGGGTAGCACCCAAATGGTCTACTTGAGTGACATTGCCCTGGTGAAACGGGGTTACGCCGACCCGCCAAATGCCAAAATCAGCGCCTCGGGTATTCCGGCTCTGGCAATGGCGATTTCGATGCGAGAAGGCGGCAATTTGATTTCAATGGGACAGTCGGTGCTGCAAACGATAAGGCGGTTGGAAGAACAGTATCCCATTGGCATTGAGTTTGACGTGATTTCGTTTCAGCCAAGAGTTGTAGAGCAGAAGATCGATGAATTTGTGAGCAATCTGATACAAGCTGTGGTGATTGTGATCGTGGTGATGTTGTTCAGTCTGGGTGTGCGCACGGGGTTGATTGTTTCCTCGCTGATTCCGATGGCCATGGTGATGAGCATCCTGGTTATGTCGATGTTTGCAATTGGGCTGGATCAGATGTCGCTGGCCGCGCTCATCATTTCACTGGGCTTGCTGGTGGACAACTCAATTGTTATATCAGAGTCCATATTGGTGCGCATGACAGTTGGCGAAAAGGTTTTTGACGCGGCAATTGCCACAGCCGCGGAACTGCGCATTCCGCTTTTGACATCGTCTTTGACAACTGCCGCCGCTTTTTTGCCGATTTACCTGGCAGAATCGGCAACTGGTGAATACACGGCACCGCTGTTTAAAGTGATCACCATAACCCTGCTGTGCTCTTGGGTTTTATCATTGACAATGATTCCCCTGTTATGCGTGTATTTCATGAAGGTGAAGCCCGGATCGAAACCGCAATCATTTGACACCAGGATTTATTTGACATATCGCAATCTTCTTATTTGGTGTTTGAAGCGCCCGGTGGTGACCTTGGCTATAACGATTGCTATTTTTATGGTAACGCTTCAGGGTGCGGCCAATATCCCCAACACTTTTTTCCCGCCCAAAGTGCAAACGATGTTTACTGCCGAGTTTGTCTTGCCCATAGGCACGCCCATTGAACGCACTGAAGCGATATTGCAAGAGGTGAATGCCTTTATCGAAAAAGAATTGAAGGTTGGCCCGGACAGGACTGAAGGCGTGAACACCTGGGCGGCTTTTATCGGACAGAGCCCGCCGCGTTATATGCTGACATATGCCCCAAAAGCACCCAGCCCAGAATACGCGATGATGCTGATCAACACGTCTTCATACGACATCATCAATTCCGACCTCATTCCGCGCCTGGAGCGGTTTTGTCTGGAGAATTTTCCAGACGTGAAACCCACAATTAGAAGCTTGATGAATGGCCCGCCAGTGAGCGATCCAATTGAGGTCCGCATTTCGGGTGAAAACGCCGATGAAGTGTTCGACCTATCCGATAAGATTAAAGACAAACTCGCCAGTATTTCGGGCACCAAAAATATCGGCGACGACTGGGGCATGCGCACCAAAAAACTGGCCGTAAAAATCGACCAGCCGCGCGCGAGAAGGGCAGGGTTGACCAGCCAGGATGTGGCAGTTTCGTTGCAAACGGGTTTGAGCGGGATTGAAACCACGCAGTATCGTGAAGGAGACGAGATTATTCCGGTTACGCTGCGATCGGTTGCGGCAGATCGGAAGGATTTTGGAAAGCTGGAGAGCTTGAGCATTTTTTCTCAGATCACGGGCCGAACCGTGCCACTCAATCAAGTGGCCGATATTGAGGTCGTTTGGCAGCCTGCTAAAATTCTGCGACGCGACCGTCTGCAAACGGTTACGGTATCAGCTTCTCTCGATCCTGGCGTCACTGCGGTGGACGTCGTTAATCAACTCGATACTTGGTTGTTGCCTGAGAGCGAGACTTGGCCCGTGGGTTACAAATATGCCTACGGAGGTGAAATTGAGGCTTCGGTCAAAGCCAATGAATCGGTTGGTGCCAAGATGCCCATTGCCGGGCTGGTGATTTTGCTATTGCTGGTCGGCCAGTTCAATTCCCTGCGTCGTCCGGCAATTATTCTGCTGACCATTCCGTTGGGTTTGGTCGGCGTGATCATTGGCCTGTTGATCACGGGAGCACACTTTGGGTTTATGACATTTCTCGGGGTAATTTCTCTCGCCGGCATTGTCATTAACAACGCCATAGTGTTGATAGATCGCATCAAGATCGAAATCGAAGAAAATAGCATGGAATCTGCACCCGCCGTTGTGCAAGCCTGCCTGGCTCGATTGCGCCCGATTTTACTGACAACGTGCACGACCATTGCCGGTATGCTGCCACTTTGGTACGGCGGGGGTCCGATGTTTGGCCCAATGGCAATAGCTATTATTTTTGGGTTGTTTTTTGCCACCGGATTAACACTGATCTTCGTTCCGGTGCTCTATTCGCTGTTCTTCCACGTCAAATACAAGGCATTTCAATAGTGAGTGTGAGATGAAACACAAACTTTAGAAGACAGCGGTTGTCATTTCGGGTCTCATCTTGTTTGGGCGTTTCGGCGTTCCTGGTATTTTTTTGGGGCCTCCGTGATTACATTCACATAGTAACAATTTGTTTTTGGACAGCGATTTCAGGTTTTTGTCTGTCATGCTGATGGGCGTGGCGCATTGTTTTTCTGAATGATTCCGCGCATTGAACAGCACGTCATACTGTGCGAATTTTGATGGTGAGCTTTCTAATCGGCGGCGTGGTGCGCATTGTTTCAACCCGGGGTGCTGGTGGCCTGAATACTTTTAGCTCACACCAAGATATTCAACTCACCTTGTGCAGGTTGCTTTTAATGGTCACAACTTCCGTTACAACATATACCCGTAGGTCTACATACAGATGCAGAGGAGGATACAGATCAATAGTGTCCGGTTAGTATTTTGCTGTGAATGAAAAAGTTAAATGAAGGATCATATGCAGGTATCTTAAAGGCATTTTCTGAGAGGATTGCAGAGATGCCTCATACCTATTATCCCGGCGAGAAAGTTCATAAAACGCAGACTTTTGAACGCCTATTCAGCACCTTGAAACCTATTTCCCCCGCAGTCACTCCGCTTGGGTCAAAAGGAGATCGCCCCTTGCAGATGGATTTCGAGTCGGGACTTAACGCCCTTATTTTCTTTCATTTAGAGGAATACGCCTCTGCAAGACATCTGATATTGACCCTCAAAATAGACGACTTTGCACGCCGTCGTATTGCTCCTGAAAAAGGCATTGGCAAAAGTAGTTTTTCAGAAGCCATCAACAGTCGGGGTCTGCCACAGATGCAGGAAGTGTTCCAGCACCTATTGGGGTGTGCAGCAGGATTGCTGCCTGATGCCCATCCAGAATTGGGGGAGTTGGTAGCCATTGATGGCTCTTTGATAGAAGCTACTCTTTCGATGGTTTGGGCCGATTATCGCAAATGCTCCAAGAAAGCCAAACTCCATTTGGGCTTTAATCTCAATCAAGGCATTCCCCAATCCTTGATTCTCACCCCTGGCAAAAGTGCCGAATACATCTATGTCGAAAAACTTCTCAAAACGAAACAAACTGGCGTGATGGATCGGTATTACCAATGTCATGCTGCTTTTGACTACTGGCAAGATCAGGAACGTTTTTTTGCCTGTCGTATCAAGGCCAACACCACCAAAACTGTGATCGAGGAAAAATCGATTCCAACGGATGCCCCTGTGTTTTACGATGCTATTGTAAAACTGGGCACCCCAACCAGTCAGACAAAACACCAACTGCGCTTAATCGGGTATCAGATCGGCTCTCATACCTTTTGGATTGCGACCAATCGCTTCGATTTATCCGCACAACAGATCGTATTGGTTTATAAATTGAGATGGGACAGTGAGTGTTTTTTCGCTTGGTGGAAACGCCATATGCGCGTTTATCATCTCATCATACGCAGTCCATATGGTCTGATGATGCAAATTCTCGCTGGCTTGATTACCTATCTCCTTCTGGCGATATATTGTCACAAGCAATTTGGCAAGCGCGTTAACATCGATGGCCTTCGCAAAATACGCATTCAGATACAAAATGAGCTTAGGGGCACCTTCCCTGAACGATACCCTCACGAGTTCTCCGAGTGGACATACGCCATTCAAGCAATTACCTAACCGGACACTACTGGGGCCAACACGCCATATATACCGCAGAGCGCAAGGTATAAAAAAAGCCCCGTCAATTGACGGGGCTTTTTTTCTATTCATTTGGCAATGTATCAGAATTAAACTTTTTTCTATAGTATTCTTCTTTGCTCATAGTACAAGCAAATATTAAATCGAAATCTTCGGAACTCGCAATTCCAGTTTGTCGTATAAACTTACTCCTCAACCCCTTCCCTACTTCCTCATTCCCATGAGACACAACTGTTCTTTCCCAGATTTTCCCCGAGTCACTTTTAAGATGCCATGATTCATGTTTCTTTGTCCGAACCATCTCAAATTTTAATTTCTTCAACACTTTTGTTCGGAATTCCTTGGAGGTCATACTCCCAAAACTTTCCTCAAGAACAGCAACCGCGCCGTTAATTCGTCGGACAAATTGCCCTCATACTCCGACAAATCTTCTTCAGCGTCAACTACTTCCTCAAACAATCCATTTATAGCCTCCACGCGCGTATCCCCCGCAGCCACAACACCCTCATTGTCGGCAAAATATGCCGCCCAAGTGTTATCATCAAAGCGTTCAGCCACAACAGACCACGAACCCGACGGCAGTTCAACTGTAAACGAAACTACCTCAATCGGGTCATCAGATTCGGCCAAGGCATTAGGTTGGATCTGCGGCAATGATGCAATACTATAAAATTCAAGGTATGAGGTAGCTGATCGTTCCAAGACAGGCATCATTCGCCCCCTTTTTCTTTTCCAAGCTTACCATCGTAAAGGTCCAATTGGGTACTCAATAAAGCATGTAATTCCCGTGCAGTATCTGGGTGCATCGCTATACTGGTTAAATATTTGACATTTGTTTGCGGATCCTTTAAAACGTCACGCTGCCCAAAACTCAAGACAAGCTGCCTCTTATTCAACGCGGCATGTATATAGTCTGAATATACTGCCGGGGCCACCTCATACGACCAATCTACGTTCTCTACTTCGAGGATTTCTTTTTTCCCGTTTTGGCTCACGAACCCACCTCTTTCACTTATTATCGGCAATTGCAATGCGAAAGAATAACACTTTCAACCAGGCTTTGCAAGTTATATGAACACCCCGGCAAATAATAAGCCACCCGCCGTATACGGGCAACAATAGTGCCCAATAACCATTTGGCTGTAGGCCGAGGAAGAAATGTCCATACCGATCAAAGGTGATGTCGATAGACGCGTGTCGCAACTGCTTTTGAACATATTTGGGACTTTCACCCTGAAGGAACAACCGCACATTAGAGGGTGGCAAAACATTTTCTTCCATCTGCTTGTCACCCTTTGGCAACCATGGGTATCTTACCTTTTTTGCTAGATTTTCAATCCAGTATCCCCAATCAACAGCATGGTTGAGCATTTGCCGTACAAGGCGTAGGTTATGCTTCACCATTTGCCCTCCAAGCCCTTTTTCCTGCAACTTGGACTTGAAGCCTTGAATGTCCTCAACTCCAATTTGAGATAACTTTTTGTCGCCCAAATAGGAGATGATGTGGTTCTTATATAAAGATGTGTATTGATCCAATGTTGTGGGCCGTACTTCTCCATTGGCATATTTTTCAAGCCAAGTACCTTTAAACTCCCGAAACGTTTTATTAGACGGTTCCACAAATTCACCCTTATTCAATTGGGAAAGACGCTCGGCCAATAGCTTTTCAGCATCTGTCTTGTTTGGTGCCACCCACTTAATATCACCATTGACTTGGCTTTCGCGCTTCTTCCAAGGAACCTTTTCCCACTTCTGCTTGCGAACATATGCTTTCTTCTTTTCGTCCCAAACCATCCCAATTTCATACACGATAGTAAAACTACCCGAGGGTTTGAGTATTGATCCCGTTATGGGTTATCCCTTGAAAAGTTGTTCACATATGAGTATACTTGTTTTGAATGAGTTAAGTGGGTCGGACGTTTAACAGCGTTCGGCCCTTTTTTTGCCTCTGTACAAGATACTCAATCTTTCATGATGGTGCAAAAATGGAAGACGAAATTATGGGCAAAGAAAATTCCGATAAAAATCGTTATCGGAATTTGTTTTGCTTGTAAAATTTGCGTGATCTGCTCTTTGAAGAGGATGACCGCGCGATGCGGTTACTTATTAAGATATGTCACGCGCAACTACCTAGGACGGCCGGCTTTGGATTTGAACGGTTTTATTGTTGATCCCGATCTTATGCGCGAAGATACACGTAAGAGTCTGTCTGTGGCGGGCACTAAGACATTTAAATTTTCGGGGCACTGGTTTCAAGAAACGACGATAACAACAGAGTGGCTTTTAAATCATATTGCATCTACCGATTCTTATTATGATACGTCAGGACAAGTTTTTTCCATAGGTTTACAATTCAGTAAATGATGTGCTGTTCGGGTGAAAGGTTTTTGGAATTTGACAGTGGCTGGGCAAACAGCACCTTTAGAACTATGCGTTGGATAAACCAACGTGGTGCTCCTTACAAGTGACAGTTGATATTTAGAATGAGCCCATAATATTTATGTTTTCTGAAAAATATGTCGCCTTGGATGTATGCACAAAAGGGCAATCCTTAAATGGGTTGCCCTTTTGTGCATTTTTATATGACAAGCAATTCTTGCTTCCTTATGCTTATCCTCCCAGATCCACAAGACGCCCGAAGACCATCGTATTTAGAGGATTTGTTTGAAACCGGCCAATGCATCTCGACTCGGTCTCAGGGAGGGAAAAGACTACCCTGCCAGCGTCTTCCCGAAGTTTATTGCAAACGTGAGGAAGTCGGCGAAGTCGACATCACCGTCATTATCCAAGTCACCGGGCAAACCGGATGTCTTCGTTCCATCTCCACCACTCCCGTTTTCGCCCCCACCTGACTGCCAGATCGGATTGCCCTTGTCATCGCGGGTCTTCAGGACCCCACTTCCCGAGGTCGAATCCTGTTCAGCGCGCACAATCGTGGTTCCATCACCGTTCCTCAGATCAACAACTGGGGAACCGTTGCTTTCGCTTCCTATAAAGTGGGACGTCGACCCCTTCGCATTCCGCAACAGCAAATAACCGTGTCCGCCAGAAGCAGTTGTGGAAAGTCTTGTACTTTCACGTCCCGTAGCGTCAAAGGTGGATAAACCGCTGATATCGCCGCCTAGACTGCTTAGGCTAGATCGCACACTGAACGCCGTTCTGCCACTCGGATGACGAAGTGAGAAGGACGGCCGACCGTCTAAGGAACTGTTCGAGTTGGATACCGTACCTAAAACAGCCAACAGTGAGTTGTCAACCTGCCTGAGTTTCAGTTCTCCGTTCCCATGGATAGACACAAAACCGGAGAACTTCTCGCGCCCATCCGCACTCCGAACGCCGAATTTACCATTATTAAGCGAGTCGGCGTTTGCAACAAATATGTCCCCACCTGCCTTGTTTTTGAGCTTGAGTATCCCACCGTTTTCTTCCCTACCCAGTATTGCGACGACGGCGCCGTTTTCGTCAACAATTTGTAGCTCACTGGTTTGGATCGCCGCCGGTGCCTGAAGGAAAGCGTTGACTGGGAAGCTCGATAAAACACCGACTGCAACCACAAGGCCGACCAGCGAATAAACCATTCTCTGGAGCTTCTGGATCTGGTTCCGCAGGTCGGCTATTTCTCTTTTATTTTCCATTGTTTTTCCATTATAGTGATGTGTGATGTGGTCTGTAAAAAGTGGACACACGATTAAGCTACTTTTAGGGTTGTAAGCCGCTCAAAATTGTCGGGCGACATATAACCCAGATATGCGTGCAAGGTCTTTAACAGTTTCAAGTGAAATGCATCTAAAACGAGGCTCGAGTTAAAACAACAATCAGTGATCTTTGAATGTTATGCACACAAATACTAAATAGCAACCATTTTCATTTTGCTCCCAAATATGGTCTCACCCAACCGTTTTGACACTTCCTGTGTATCATCAGGCAATAAATGCCCATAGGTATCAAGGGTCATGTCATTGGTACCACTATCCCAAGATAATCTCAGAATGTTTGCGAAAGTAAATAGCAACAAAAAAGGACACCCGAGTATGATCGGGCACCTTGTGGGCACTTAAATGTCTACAAAACAAAAAAGGCACCCGACTTGGGTGCCCTAAACAACTGTATATACTAAATTTAAATGGAGCGGGAAACGGGACTCGAACCCGCGACATCAAGCTTGGGAAGCTTGCACTCTACCAACTGAGTTATTCCCGCTCATTAAGTGGGAGAAATTTATACACATTCGAAAGGAGTGTCAAGCTTCAAGTTGCCGGAGAATTTCAAGGGTGGGATCTTGTTCGTTTGCTTGAATCCACGTCATTCGCGCTTCACCACGGAACCAGGTCAATTGTCGTTTGGCGTAGTGCCGAGAGCCTTTTTGTAGTTCGGCAACAGCCTCTTCTATTGACAATTTAACGTCCAAATGGTCAATGAATTCGCGATATCCAAAAGTCTTAAGTGCATTCTGCTCTCGTGTGTATCCTCTTGCCAACAGACCTTCAACTTCTGCCACGAGACCCTGTTCTACCATTTGCAATGCACGGGCATTGATCCGCTCATAAAGCACGTCACGCGGCCAATCTACGCCGAACCAGCGTGTTCGCCAGTGTCCCCCAGCCGGGTTTCTGGGTAGATTTTGGAAATATGTCAACGTCTTCCCGGTGGCTTCAAAGACCTCCAACCCACGCACAATTCGCTGCCGATCTGTTGGCTGAATTTTATTCGCCCACTCAGGATCAAGCTCACATAACTGAACATAAAGAGCTGATAATTCTTGTGTTGCACGCTCTTGAAGCTCCGCGCGAATGGCTTCTGGTATCTCAGGCATTGGCGAAAAACCATCGAACAAAGCTTTCAGATACAAGCCCGCCCCCCCGACCAGAATAGGGATTTTGCCCCCGTCAACAATATTACTGATCACTTTTTGCGCGTCTTTAGCAAACTGCCCCGCGCTGTAATGTGCGTCTGGATCGACAATATCAATTAAGTGGTGAACGGCCTGCTTTTGTTCTTCAGTTGTAGGTTTGGCCGTGCCAATATCCATATACCGATAAATCTGCCGAGCGTCTGCAGAAACAATCTCGCCGTTTAACGCCTGTGCGAGGGCAATGCCTACCCCTGTTTTGCCAGAAGCAGTCGGTCCGCCAATCACCACCACATCAAAATCGCCAGCCACGACCTACCGCCTAAACCGTGTGTCAAGCTCGTCCAAACCCATCTTCACCAACGTGGGCCGCCCATAAGGGCACACAAAAGGCTCTTGTGTGGCAAACAACTGATCAATTAAGCCGCGCATCTCAGAGGTACCCAGTTCATCCCCTTCGCGAATAGATGTGTGCCAAGCATAGGCAGCAGCCAGGCGATGTTCTTGCTGCGTGATTTGTCGCGCTTGCAAACTGGGTGGCACAGACGTGCGCTTCTCAGCGTCAGCCATCTCTTGTATCAGTTCACGCAACAAGTGGCCTTCTTGCCAAGCTTTCAAACCCACCGGAATGGCATCAATCACGACGGTATTGCCACCAAAATCACGAATACCGAAACCCATTCGCTCCAACAGTGGCATTGCTTCACGCACGAACAAAATCTCTTTGAGACCAAAATCGAGAGTTTGAGGAAACAACAAACGTTGGCTTGTCGCTGGGCTTTTGTCAAAATGCGAAAGGGCGCGCTCATACAACACACGCTGATGAGCCACTTGCTGATCAACAATGATCACGCCATTTTTGATGTGTGCAAGAATGTACTTATGGTGCAACTGCCAAACCGATACCTGGCCAAAGTCGGCCTCTTCAAAAACATCTCGGTTAACAGTCGCAGGCGAACCTTGGGCTTGGGGGCGATTTCGAACCGTGAGAGGCAACGCCATTTGCGGTGTGGGTTCAATTTCAGGCTTTCTCGACAAATAACTTTGACTGGGCTTTTCGGCAACACTGGAGAAAACGCTTCTTTCTATGTGCGCCTGCGATGTTTCCCCGTCGGAAGGCATGAGTGGCATAACGGCCACCGTATTGGCATCCATTTCGGGTACCAAATCGGCTTGACGTAAAGCGTCGTGAACACTGGAAACAACCGCCTGATATACCGAACGTTCGTCGGCAAATCGAATTTCGCGTTTGGAAGGATGTACATTCACATCAACACGGGAGGGATCCACCTCCAAAAACAGGCAATAAGCGGGCGTCAATCCTTTGGGTAACAAGCCGCCAAAGCCTTCGTAAATAGCGTGGGTAATGGCTTTGTGCTGAACCCACCGATTGTTGACGATCAGCGTTTGTTGTTGCCCCGATTTGCGGGCCATTTCAGGTTTGCCAACAAACCCCCAAATGCCAATTTGATTGACTTGCCCCGCAATTTCCACAACATCCTGACCGAATTTCACATTGAAGATTTGCTCGACACGTTTTGTGCGATCAGCCCGA
>JBLHJX010000012.1:0-42180 GCA_047619225.1 Candidatus Latescibacterota bacterium | reverse complement strand
GACGCATTTTCCAACACATCCAACCCCTCCTGCCCATTCACCGCCTCTGTCAAATCATAATCCGTCATCCGCAAAATATGTTGTACAGCCTTCCGGTTCGACGGATTGTCTTCAATATGAAGAATATATTTTCTAAGTGACATAATCAAACCCCATTGATTGGTTGCAGAATTTCGCATATCACGTGGATGTTGCGTGGTGGGTGTTTGCTTTGGCGGGTATAACGACATTGTTGATTGCGTTGGGCACGGTGGGCTATCAGGCGCTACGAGCAGCGTTGTCGAATCCTATTGAAGCGTTGCGGTATGAATGAGACCAAAGCATAGAATATTTCGTGAATCCTTGGTTATAGGAACCAACCCGGTCGATCATTGCCTGCGCCAGGTCAAAGGAGCCATTGACTTTGAACCGATGCGTGAAGGGACAGATGATGCGTTATTGTTGACAGGTCTTTCTTAAGATCTCTCCCTTGATAAGCGCAGAGCAGATTTTTTGACAAAATAAGTTTACAAAAACATAAATTACTAAAATGAAAATCTGATGCTAAGAAGCGTCGGATTTTTCTAGAATTGGGGATAAATATAGGGTGATTTGCTGTGCTAAAACTGTGGCAACCAGCCTTTTATTGCGGCAATCAACTCTTCTAATAACGGGCGGGCAATTTCTGGGCTGGGTAATAAGGGATCGGATTTCATTGCGGCGAGGGCTTTTTCGAAGTCGCCATTTAGGGCTGCGTCTACAAGGATTTTTGGGGATTGCGTGTTAAAATCAGTGTAGGCGCCCTTTTTGAAGCGCTTGATCTTGCTTTCCAAATGCTTTAGCTTGGGAATTCATTTATTGCTTTTAAGATCGAGAAGGTGTTCAACTTTATATAGTGAGGGTTATATGTACATTGGAACACAGACACAGTGCAAAGATGATGTGGATATCGAAGTTTTGGCGCAATTGGGTGTGGTTAACGTTGATCAAACACCGACCACACCTTGGGCCGAATGGACAGCTGATATGCTTAAAGCCGAGCGAGACAGATTTGCTAAATATGGTGTAAATCTTGAGATGATTCATATTCCCTTGGGTTCTCGAGATGTTTTTAAAAATGAAGGCGGTGGTATTTTCTTAGGCCCAAGTGATGCGCGTGATCGGGCGATTGATCGGATGTGTGAGACGATTAAAATGATGTCTGAAGCGGGGTTGCGCGGGGGCAATTACAACATCACGCTGTTGGGACATTTGCGAACCGAGCCCCGATATGGGCGCGGGGGTGCAAAGCTGTCGTCGTTTGAATACGACAAGCTCGATCAGTCTTTGGGTGAGTTCGAGGGGGGTGCAGCCGATGAAGATACGATGTGGGAACGCATTGATTACTGGTTGCAGAAGGTGATTCCCGTAGCTGAAGAATATAAAATCCAGATGGCGTGTCACCCGTCAGATCCGGGCATTGGATATGAAACGACCTATCGCGGTGTGGCGCGTGTGTTGGGGATGGTGGATGGGTTTAAGAAGTTTATTGATCTGTATGACAGTCCTTATAATGGGTTGAACTTTTGTGTGGGCTGTATGTCTGAAGTTTTGGAGAATCCGGTGGATGAGATCTTAGACGTGGTTCGCTATTTTGGCGAGCGGAAGAAGATTTTTAATATTCACTTTCGGAATATTAAGGGTGGGCTGAGGAATTTTGTGGAAGTGTTTCCCGACGAAGGCGATGTGAATATGCTCAAGGTTTTACGCACGCTCAAAGAGGTGGACTATCCGTATATGATTATGCCCGATCACGTGCCCGGCATTTCTGGGCCTGAGCCTGGTCGGGTTGGTTTTGCTTATACCTACGGTTATATCCACGCGTTGTTGCAAGCGGTGAATGAATCGTAATCTTCACGGATGCCCCAACGAAATGTTTATCAACGAATATCGACAAATTTTGATTTTATCGTTACAAGGGAGAGAAAATGTATCTTGGCACACAAGGCAGGTTTGATGATGATACAGATTTGGAGGTGCTTGCTCAGTTGGGCGTGAATCATATTGATCATACGCTGTCGCTACCGTGGACAGAGTGGACAACGGATATGATTGTTCAACAACGTGAGCGGTGTGATAAGTTTGGCATCCGCCTCGAAATGATGCATTTGCCCTTGCGGGGACGGCCTGCAGTGGCAGGAGACAAAGCTCAAAATGACAACTATGCAGGCTCTATATTTTTGGGCGAAGGTCCCGACCGCGATCGGCATATTGATCAAGCGTGCGATGTGATTCGTATGGCAGGTGAGGCAGGTTTGAGAGGCTTGAACTATAATATTACCGTTCTGGGTCATATGAGAACGCCTGCTAAAAAAGGGCGCGGTGGTGCGACGCTTTCAACATTTGAATTTGATAAGCTCGATCACTCGTTGGGTGAATTTGAGGGCGGCGCAGCGGATGAAGATACAATGTGGGAACGCATTGATTATTGGTTGCAGCGAGTGATTCCTGTGGCCGAAGAATACAAAGTTCAAATGGCGTGTCATCCTTCTGACCCAGGCATTGGAATGGACAAAACGTATCGGGGTGTTGCGCGACCCTTGGGTATGCCTGAAGGGTTTAAGAAGTTCATTGAACTTTATGACAGTCCTTATAATGGGTTGAATTTTTGCCAGGGCTGTATGTCCGAAGCGTTGGAGAATCCGGCGGTAGAAATTTTAGATGTGATTCGCTACTTTGGCGAGCGGAAGAAGATCTTCAATGTGCACTTTAGAAACATTAAAGGCGGGTTGAATAATTTTGTAGAAGTGTTTCCCGATGAAGGCGATATCAATATGCTTGAAGCCCTTCGTGTGTATAAAGAAGTTGGATATGAATATATGATTATGCCCGATCACGTGCCCAAGATGTCGGGGCCTGCGGCAAGAGAAGTTGGGTTCGCTTATAGTTATGGATATATCCACGCGGCGATGCAGGCGGTTAATGACCAGTAAATCTGGAAGGATCAAGCCAAAATAATAAGTTATTGCTCGTCTAAAAAAAGAGCATTTGTTTGGCCTGGCGTTAAAGCATTGCGCCAGGCCATCACTTCATAATCAATAGGTTCAGCCAAATAATGAATATCGAAAAAAGATTTCCTTGTGTCGCAGATCTTGAAACTGCAGCACTTCGCCGACTCCCAAGGTTTGTTCGCGAGTATTTGATGGGGGGCATTGGCAATGGCGTGGGGGTTCAGAAGAATCGCGACGCAATGAATGCGGTTGAACTGATGCCGCGTTATCTTGCTGAAGCAGATCAACCGAATCTGAGTTGTCACCTGTTGGGACGCAATTATGACGCGCCTTTGGGTGTGGCACCCATTGGGTTGGCGGGTCTGGTTTGGCCAAGAGCAGAAACCATTTTGGCAACGGCAGCGAAAGCGCACAATATCCCCTACGTTTTAAGCACGGTTGCCACGGCCAGCCTTGAGGATATTCGTGAGGTTGCAGGTGAGAACAGTTGGTTTCAGCTTTATACACCCCGAGAACCTAAGATACGAAAAGATTTGATGGGGCGTTGTGAACAGGCGGGTTATGACACTTTGGTGGTGACGGTTGATGTGCCTTATCAGACACGCCGTGAACACGATATTCGAAACGGACTTTCTGTCCCGCCCCGATTTAATTTGACCACGCTCTGCCAAATCATGGGGCATCCGCCTTGGGCTTTGCATATGCTTTTTTCGGGTATACCGAGGTTTGCAAATTTGGAACGCTATTACGACCAAGGATTGCCACGGTCGCGTTCAAAAAGTAATATCCAGCAGTCTGTTCAGTTTATTAAGGAGCGTTTGGGGCTGCACATCAGTCGTGGCATTTTTGAGGATATCCGAACAGATTGGCCCGGCAAGTTGTTGGTGAAGGGCGTGCTCGATCCTGAGGAGGCGCGCACGTATTTGGCGTTGGGTGCCGATGGGATCATTGTCTCTAACCACGGCGGGCGACAACTTGATGCGGCGCCTTCGTCGGTGAGCGTATTGCCGTATATCCGTGAGGCTGTTGGACCAGATGCGACGTTGATTGCGGACAGTGGTGCGCGCTCGGGGTTAGATGTTGCACGTATGTTGGCTTTAGGCGCTGACTTTGTCATGATGGGGCGGGCTTTTATGTTTGGTGTCGCCGCGCTTGGTCACCGAGGTGGCGATCATGTCATGAATATTCTCAAGGCCGAGTTACAATCTGCGATGGGGCAGCTTGGGTGCGCAACGATAGAGGAATTGCCGTCGTCTTTGGTATCGTCCAATTTGGAAAGGGAATCGAAAACGTGGCCTATGTCGTGATTGTAGATGCTGTAAAGAGGCGTTTCCCTGAAGACCATCAGCATTATTCCCGTAGAGCATATCAGTACAGAAGACATTCAACTTATTCTCGTGAAATCATGATTGTTAAAATGCGCATCGTCACACAAGACGATATAGATGATTTGTTCAATGTATACCGCCAATGTGAAGATTTTTTGGCTTTGGGCCCAGAGCCGAAAGCGTCTGTTGAAATGGTGTTGGAAGATCTTGAACATTCATGTGACAGTGGTGGCACGTTTCATGTTGTTTTTAAACACAAAAAAGGCTGCGAAAATATTCGCAGCCTTTTTTGTGTTTTCAACCTAACAATACCTCGAACATTACAACTTCGCGTTTGCACGCGCGCCATCTCCACCGGCACTTTGTAGCATCGCCTTGGTCTCGTCCGTCAGCCGGATGTGCGGCGGCGACATGCCCGGCAGCAACACACTCGGGTCGCTCTCCACACACGCCAGCGGATGGAGCTTTGTGAGCGCCGGGTTCGCGGAGTAGTCTCTGTCCTCCCGGGGTTCGTTAAACCAGCTCGGCGAGAACTCCAAGATCCGTTTCTGCTGCTCAGTGAGTTCGGGGTCATTGGTGTCGTACGCGACGTCGCCGTGGTGCATGCCGAAAGGAACATACTTGTAAAAGAGGGTGCGGCGCTCGCTACTCCCTGCCCACGGGATGGTTCCGTGTGTCAGCTTCTCTGTAAATAAAATGCAATCCCCAGCCTTGGCTTCAACGCGGTGCACCGGCACATTGTCATCCCAGTTTGGCAATTGCGACGTCCACTCTGTGTCAACCCAGTTCCGCCGCGGTTCACCGTCAATATTCAGCAGTTTCTTGTGATTTTCCGGCTTGTGTGTACCAGGAACACACCCAAAGCCCCCGTCACCGGGGCCAACGGTCTTGAGTTCATACACACAGGTGATATGCCAGGCGCTTGGGCCACCATGGAGGGAACCGCCCACGTCTGGAGCATCTGTCGGTTTCCGGCCAGGTTTGTAGTGTATGTTGTCATGATCCAGCCGAAACAAGGGGCGAAGTTCTTCCGGCATGTGTGCTGGCGCATGGCCCCACGCCGGGTCGCTGAGAATCTCTTGAACAATGGGCAACATGGTCTCGTTGTCGATCAGGTCCATAAAGGCCTTGTTCCAGAGCCTTCTCCCCATATAGGTGTTGCCGTGCCGGTCCGTTGTCATCTGCTTGTCGCGCTCACCAATGTTTCTACGCTTCTGTGCATCGGTGCCAGCCAGTGCTTGCTCCCGCTCAAGAACATGCTGATCGTAAACTTGATTGAGATCGTCCAACTGCTGTTGATTGAGTACGTCGGGCACGACGACATAACCTTGTCGTGCGAACGTGTCACGCATCGCGTCGTCCATCTTCTAACCTCCTCTACGTGTAGGAAATACAAGGGCCATTTCTTGCGCATGGATGCGTTGGCAAGAAGAAGTTTTCGGCAGTCGTTGTCAAGTGTTTTTGTCGTACTTGCAAATGGCCGCTTTGGCAACACTGTAATACCGGTAACTCATAGTCATTTATCAACGGCATAGACATAACCATCGGCCTGCGCAAAATGCAGAGATCGCAGGTTTGTCTGCAAGCCCATGGCCTCATAGTCATCGGGCACCCGTGCAATATTTGTGAAACGGAATATAATGCACAGATAGAAGAAAAGTGCCGAAGGCTCCCGATTCAAATTAGTTAAACAACATGGCAAAGAAGGCCTTGCGCTCTTTATCAGAGATCGTGCGATAGGTGTCGAATCTAACATGTTCATCAGGTGTGTCAAGGTTCAACTCGATCCCCCAAAGCGGCCGGATGCTGGTTGGCAACATAGCGTAGCGTACGTCACCTAGGACATTGGGGCGCCCCGGATACCAGACCAGAAAGCCATCAGAGAAGAATTCAAAGCGTTGAATGTCATGATAGACCACCATCGTCTCCGTCACTTGAGGCAAGTCTCGGTGGATATCAAAAGCCTGCACCCTACTCCCCGTAAAAACTTTGCCGTTGTAAGGAAGCCCCGCGCGCACGGCATCGACGTAATACATGCCATCAGACTGATAAACCGAACGCCACAGCAACAGGTTGCCAATTGAAGGCTTGACGATCAAGCGCTCGATGACGTGGCCACGTTCCTGAGCCTGTTGATATGCAAAAGATTCAGCACGACTATGCTGAATCGCCCCGAGTAACAGATAGACGACAGCGAACACCATCCCAACCCGCGCTGAAAGTGGTTGACATTTCCGAACACCAATGACAATTGCCGAGATCAGCGCTAGAGAGAATATTGGATCGAAGATGGAGATGATGCTCCAGGCGGTCCGCTCGTCGTTGAAAGGCCATAACAAGTGGGTGCCGTAACTCGTGCAGGCATCCAGGAAACCGGCCGTGGCATATCCGAGAAGTGCATAAAGATAGACCCTTTTAAATCCCAACTGTTTTCTCAAGAACCACCAGAGCAGTAATGATGCAAGCAAGGCTCCAACGGGAATAAACAATAGGGCATGAGTGAAATGGCGATGACTTTCCAAAAACAAAAGCGGGTCTTCTGCCGAACGAATGAGTACATCAGCATCGGCAAGCAACGGTGCGCAGAAGCCAACGACTGAGGCCACCCGCACGTCATGGGGCCTGGCGCATGCTTGTGCAACCGTTGCACCGAACAAGCCCTGAGTGATTATGTCCATGTCACTATTCTGCCCTTCTGCTCTGAAATCCGCCAGTCCCAGTTGTCAGCAATTTCTTTGGCGTTTTCCATCTCTCACGACCTCCTATTATTTTTTTGGCCAATCCGCAGAAGATCACTACTTTACGTCATGTGATTTCAGTAAATTAGCCATGCGGTGCTTCATCATCATTTCAACGCAATTTCATTACAGGAGGAACTATGGATGTCGCCTGCCTCAACCACACGCTGACCCAAAGCGAACGGCATGCGTTCAATGAGCGAGGTTATCTCGTCCTTGAAGATGTCTTGACCGAGAACCAGATTCAGACGCTGGAAGGTGTGTGCGACAGGATCGATACCGAGGAGCGTGCCAAGCGCGATGTCGGTCCTCATGCGCGTCTGACCGTTCGCGACGTGATGTGGCGTGACCCCTCCCTGCTGGATCTGAGCGACCTGCCCACGGTGTTCCCCAAGGTGTGGGAGCTTCTCGGCTGGAATATTCAGATCTACCACACAGTCACAATGTGCAGCCCACCCGAGGCACCCGAGAGCCGGGAAGTAAAGCACCAGGCGTGGCATCAGGATTCAGGACAGCTGAACATGGATCTGGAGTACTCCCCGCGCCCGATGGTTTCACTGAAGGTGGCCTACTTCCTGAGTGATTGCATGCAAGAAGGGATGGGTAATTTCTGGGTCGTGCCGGGCAGCCAGCTCCTGGACTTCGACCGGGAGACCGACAGAACGCAACCACCCGAGGGTGCAGAACCCCTCTTCATACCGCGAGGCGGGGCGGTGATCTTTGACCGACGCATCTGGCATTCCGCTACGTCAAACACATCCGATGCCTGTCGCAAGGCAATCTTCTACGGCTACAGCTACCGCTGGCTCCGCCCTCGCGACGAACAGAGTATAGCGCATTTGATTGAAGGTTGTAACCCCATTCGGCGGCAGTTGCTGGGACATGGACCCACGGGAGGATTTGGTTACACCAGTCCGAGTGAGGAGGATGTGCCCCTTCGAGAGTGGATTCGAGAGCACGTAGGAGAAGAAGCGATCACGCCGCGGCGACCAGCATAACCGAATAGATATCAAATTCGTTCGTTTTTTTTAACCCTTAAACCAGCTGAGTTGATTATGTCAAAACATTTAAATATAGATAAACGGCTGCGCGTCTCCTACTCTATCGGCACGGGCATTCCCGAAGGAGGTGACGCAGAGATCGAGGGGTATCTGCAATCGCTGCGAACCCAAGGTTTCTGTGTCATCGAGCGGGTGATTCCCGAGGATC
Source organism: Candidatus Latescibacterota bacterium (assembly GCA_047619225.1). GTDB lineage: Bacteria > Latescibacterota > UBA2968 > UBA2968 > UBA2968 > JABIFK01. Next base: position 33,936 of record JBLHJX010000012.1, on the reverse strand, counting down.
AGGTCGACGCGATGCGCGAGAGCGTGCACCGGGGCCGCGAGCTGTTGCAGCAGGACCGCGAGGTAGAGCGCCGCAAGCGCATAGAGCTGGAGCGCCACAGAGCCCCCAATGCCGAGATCGACGACAGCCCCGAGCGCTTCGAAAGATGGCGCACAGACCCGGTGCGGCCGCCGCTGGCACCCCACGCCGAGCTGTGCGATATCGCGCGATGCGAGACCTTCGCCGAGTGCTTCGCGGAGCCGCGCGTGCTGCGGGTGGCCAGGGCCATGCTCGATCCTCACGTGCGCATTTTGCAGACTGAGGTTAACAAGTCGTCGCGGCCGGCAGAGAAGCCGTTATCCGAGAAGCAGCTTAGGCGCCGAGGTTGGCATTCAGACTGGCCGCACGATCTGAGCGCATATGGACCGAACAGCGAACAGCCCTGGAAGCACTGCGGCGCGGTCACCCAGCCCTTCCCCGACGTCTGCATGGCGCTATCCGCGGTCTGGTACCTCGGCCCGGAGGACGTCACCCCGTTCAATGGTGGCACATGGGTTGTGCCGGGGTCGCACAAAGATCCGCGCAACCCGCGTGGCCCCGACGACGGCATCGACGAGCGTGGACCCATCCCAGGGGAGTTCCAGATCTCAGCCCCAGCGGGCTCGGTTTTTATGCAAGACACGCGGATCTGGCACTCGGGCGCGATTAACCAGAGCGAACAGGAGCGCACGGCGGTGGTGTGCCGCTACGCGCCGTGGTGGCTGTCGGGCAATGAGTTTGGCAATTTGCACTCGGGTGGCCACACGCTGAGGACCTACGTGCCGCAGGAAGTATACACGAAGTTCTCCCCAGAGCTGAAGCTGTTGTATCGACACATCGCCGAGGGTGAGGAGGATGTGCTGCAGCACGAGAACCAGCAGAAGGCGTTGCGCGCTCGGTTCGTCGACCAACCGGAACTGCGCCAGCCCGACCGCATCGGCGACAACAGCCATATCGTCGCTGGTGCAATGCGTGTTGAGGAATGGGAACGCAGCCACGCAAATACGCGAAACAGTCGATAACCCGTTGTGACTTTGATCGAACCTCAACTGGAAAAGCTGAAACTGTCTAAGAAACCTGGGCAACTCCAATATGGAGTTGCCCAGGTTTGACTAAAGAGGTTCTATCAGATTTCCCAATCCTCCCACATGTCAGGGCGCGGCGGAGAGTCTGGTGCTGAAAATTCGCGTGTGTCGATCCACCATTGCAACCTCAATTCTTCTTCCATACCCGAATGCTCTGGCGACAGCGACTTGCCAGTGGCCTTGGCCTGCCGCAAGGAAAATCCCGAGTATGGCGGCTTCTCTTCGGTCGGTTTGTCCTGCTGAAAATCACAAGGGACAACGATCCGCAGATGCGACGAAGTGTTAGCGCCTGCCGAGTGTACCGATCGCGGATGCCAAAAGCAGCAGTCTCCCGCCTCCGCGGCAATCTCGACCGGCGTCACCGTCGCCTTGATTTTGGCGAGCATTTCTTTGTATCCCGCCTTTGCTTCCATGTTGTACTCGGTCTCCATGTGGTAATAACAACTGCGATGGCTTCCTGGCCACAAGGTGAACCCGCCACCGTGAGGTGGGCAGTCGGCCGCATAAATCATGCAGTTCAGCTGGCTGGCGACTCCGTCAGTGTGCGAAGAGAGCACGGGATCCGCGTCGCTCGCTTGTGGGAAGACAGAATAGAGCCCACGGCAACGCTGTGACGGTCGCACATTGCTGCCGATGAGCTGCTGAACCACCGCCTGAACATTCGCGTGCCTTGCTGTCCGTTCCAAGAACCAATCCTCTGTACACGGTGTATAGTGCCGCCAAGTCCAGCCACTCGTTTTTCCCCCAAAATAATTGGGAATCCCGGCACCATCGTGATAGGTATGCTTCGGCTCGGTTTGCGGGAACAGGCCGTGATCTTTTGGTAGCGTGTAGGTGGCGGGATCGTTCCGGTCAAACGGAAACCCGAGTTCGGCGGCAGCCGACCAGACGCAGTCAGCGACACGTTCCAAATCGGATGGGTCGATCAGACCCTTTTTGACGATAAACCCGTTCGTCTTGAAATGTTCAACTTCCTCCGGGGAAAGCTGTACCTCCCGGCAGCCCGGCAGCTCCAAATCATAAACACGCACGGGCAAAGGCCCCGCAGCAGCAGGCGGTGTGTTGGACGGAGACTTGTGGATTGGTTTTGATGCGTCGTTCATACCGATATTTTTTTCCATTAGAATCTCTCCTTTTCTTGTTGCCAGTATTCCAGCGGGACTTAGACTTTCGAAGTATTTCTTGTTCCGTCTTCACTTCCCAACCGATCCAAAATAGATTGCAAAATGCTGAACACCATCCAAGCCTAACGCGCGATTCAGGTCGTCGTCGTTAAACGCAGCACTGGTACAGGTCTTACCGCCAACAGCTTGTACTGCCAAATATAAACTGTGCCCAACGTGCCCAGCGTCTAAGTGCAAATAACGGTAGCCTCTTTCACCGTAGCGCCAGTTCATTCGACCGACGACGGCTGTCCAGATGAAGGTGACGGCACTGGTTTGGATGAGGTCGGGCTGTAAGATGGCTTGTGCGATGCGCTCATTGACTTCTGGAGATTGATTGACGATGCCCAAGCGGTGTGAGAGGGCCAAGTAGCGATAGAGGCCGGGTTCTAAGCCGTCTACTTTGTAGACGACGATAAAGGTTTCAAATGCGTGACGCGCACCTGCCGAAGGTACGGTGCGAAAGGTTTCGCCCTGATCAACTTCTTTAACGCCTTGTGTTGCCCAGAGTAGATAGGATAATTCGCCTAAGGATAGATTGCCTTCCAAAAAGACGCGTTCACTTTTGCGGTCTTCGATTGCTTTTTTGAGATCGATGGATATTACGTCCGTTTTTTGAGGATCGGGCAATTCAATTGTTTCACCTTGGAAAGGCAGCTCGGGCATGGGAGGGGGCATGCCGCGTTGTTGGCCAGAGGGTTCTAAATTTTGGAACTGGGTGCGCCGCATAAAATCGGGACCGATTTGCGGCTTTTTTTTGCGCTTTGCCATGATGCCATCTCTTTTCTTTTGGGCAGGTATTAAAAGATTTCAAGAACGAAGTGTGAAATATTAAGTGACATTTTTTTCTTTAAAGCATTCGATGACAAAAAAGTCGTGAATTGTGAAATCAACATATCACACAATAAAAAGATCGTCTGCCCCCTTTTCAAAGGGGGTTAGGGGGATTATCAGCAATAACATATTTGGATCAGGCTGATGTATCCTACTGTCGAATCGGTATCTGCACCGTAAATCTCGATCCTTCGCCTACAGTGCTGTCTACCACAATTTCCCCTTTATGTTTGTCAACGATATTGGCTGAGATAGACAAACCCAAACCCGTTCCTACCTTTACGCGTCCTGCTTTAAAACCCGGTTCAAAAATATGTGAAACCACTTCAGGGGGCATCCCGCGTCCTGTGTCTGAAATTTCGATGATGATATGCGACGTATCAATTTTTGTGTTGAGCGTGATGATGCCTCTGCCTTCAATGGCTTCGATGGCATTGGTGAGAATGTTCATGAACAATTGGTTTAACTCGGCGGGATAACAATAGATGTCGGGGATATTGCCGTAGTTTTTGACAATGGAAATACGCCCATCCAATTCATTGAGCAGCAATTCTATTGTGCTGTCCAATCCTTCGTGTAAATTGACCTTTTGATATTCTGCCTCATCCAATCGTGCAAAATTTCTGAGATTCTTGACCACGCGTGCAATCCGGCTGGTGGCCATTTGTGCGCCAGAAGAACTGTCTTTGAGCACTTTTAAAATGCGCCGTGTTTGTCGGTCGTCTTCGTCTACTAAGTCGTTGAGTTTGCGAATGCCTCGGTGCAAGACATCCATTGCGCTGGTGAGTGCACCGGCTGGGTTGTTGATTTCGTGGGCAATGCCAGCGACGAGGCTGCCCAATGCGGTCATTTTTTCAGCTTGTACGAGTTGTGCGGTGCGCTCTTGTACACGGGCTTCCAATTCGTCAATTTGTGCGTCACGGGTGTCGCGTTCGACGGTTAATGTGACGCGGCTTGGGGTGTTGGAATATACGAGGTCACGATCTACAGCTTGCACTTCAAAAACATAGTCTCCAGCCGGTAGGGCTTCATATTCTACGCGACCTTTATGGATGGTGTACCAGGCCGGGTCATATCCTTCTAAGCGATACCGATAGACCATTGCCTCTGGGCGCGTTTTAAAGCTCAGACCGCGAAATTCAAAGGCGATCAAGGTGACGCTTTCTAATACGGTAACGGAGTCTGGGTTTTCATAGCGTTTGTCGGCAACGACGGCTTGAATGGCAATGCCTGGGGGCGTGGGGGCTGGCATTTGATATCGTGTCACGCCATTATTGGTACCAAACCAGGTGTTGCCTTTGCTGTCTGAAACGATGGATTGTACGACATTCCCACTGAGGCCGTCGGCAGTTGTGAGGGTTTGGAAGACTTCGCCATCGTATATTGTGACCCCACCGCCATTGGTACCAAACAACAAACGCCCGTGCCCGTCTTCATGGATGCGCCATATGCAATTGGATGCCAAACCGTCTGCCATGCCAAATTGTGTAAATGTTTTGCCGTCGTATCGGCTCACGCCATTGTTGGTGCCAAACCACATGTTACCTTGTCGGTCTTCAAACACACTCCACACACTGTTGTCGGGCAAACCATCAGCTTCGGTAAAGGTGTGAAATTGCGCGCCGTCATATCGGCTTACCCCTGCAAATGTACCCAGCCAAATATCGCCTTTTTTGTCTTGAATCATAGATCGAATGCGGTCGTGAGGCAAACCTTTTTCAACACCTAAAATCTCAAAGGTTTCACCATCATAACGCGATAAACCTCCCCAGGTAGCAAACCACATTGCGCCATCACGTCGGTCTTGTAAGATACACCATACTCGGTTGCCTGCTAAACCGTCTTGTTCGGTAAAACAGGTGATGGTTTTGCCATCGTGACAACACAGGCCAGTTTCCCACATACCAAACCACATTCGGTCTTGGTCGTCTTGATACAACGACATAGCAAGGGGTTCAGGCAGGCCATCTTCCAAGGTAATGGAGCGAATTTCACCGCCATCCAAATAACTGACACCATCGCCAAAGGGTGAAAACCAAATGCGTTCGCTCTTGTCGATAAACATGGCCCAGACACCATCATCGACTTCTACGCCTACGCTTTGATAAGAAGTGAAGGTGTGCGGGTCGTAGCGCACGACACCACTTAATGTGCCAAACCACACGTGTCCTTCTCTGTCTTCTAACATTGTACGGACACGTCGGTTGAGCATGTCGGGCACATGCTGAAACCGAACGCCGTCATAGGTGCTGACGCCATTCATAGTGCCAAACCATATTAACCCGTTACGGTCTTGATAAATCGAAAGGACGGTGTCGTGTACTAAGCCATCCTTTGTTGTCAGGGTGGTCATCGCATCGCCGTCGTAACAACTGGCACCGCCCCCATCTGTGGCAAACCACAAAGAACCCTCTTGGTCGCAAAAAATTTGGCGACACCAGTTGGCTCCCAATCCTTCGCGTGTGGTAAATGTGGTGAAGTATTGACCCGTGTATCGACTGACCCCGCCTTCTGTGGCAAACCAAAAATGCCCGTTTTCGTCTTGGAGAATGTCTGAGACGGAATTGTGTGCCAAACCATCTTCAGTGGTTAAGTTGCGAAAGGTTTGCCCATCGAAGCAACTGACCCCGCCTTCTGTACCAAACCACAGCTTGCCCTCTTTGTCTTCCCAAATCGAGGACACTTCGTCGTGCGCCAACCCTTCTTGTGTTGTAAAAGATTGAAAGGTTTCACCGTCAAAACGCGAGAGTCCCAATTCGGTGGCAAACCAAAAGATGCCTGTGCGATCCTGGTAGATAGAGAAAACTTCATTGTGCGCAAGGCCATCATCGCGTGTGTAGGTGCAAAAGGTTTGTCCGTCGAAGCAACTGACACCGCCACCAAATGAAGTGAACCACAATCTGCCATCGCGGTCTTCGATCATAGAAAAAACAAAACCGCTGGCCAATCCATTGGTCGCATCATAAGCACGCCACGCACCTTGTCCTGTAATGGCAGAGGCAACGTCGTTGTTTGTGGATGGGGTTTGGTAGAGTTCTAAAACATAAAAGAGCAATCCGTCTGGCATGGAATTTCCAAATGAGATTGCCAGTTCCGACAAGGTGGTTCGCCATTCGGGATCTTGTGCTAAGGCTAGCCGAACTTGAATGATCTCTGTTGGTGTGTGGACGCCAAATAAACGTGCAAAAGTTCCTGTCGGCATCCTACGAATCGGCACATTTACAAAGGACAAACCACACCGCTGCAAAATGGGTACAAGACGTTCTTCATAAATATTCGCAAATTCATCTTGTTGCTCGGGTGAGATGCGAAATGTGAGACGCACGATTGTGGTTTTTGTTTTGTCAGACATGATGACCTTTAGGGTGTGTGATACGTACCGTCAACTTGTGCGTCTGTTGCGACATCTTTTACAGCGCCTAAACCCAATCGATCTTCCAACTGTTTCAAATATAAACTGCGTGGTGTGACTTTTTGACCGTGTGATTCCCAATGTCCGCTTTCGTGATTGAAACGACCGTCTTTCTTCTCACCGATACAGCCAATACAATAATTTTGTGATGTGGGTGGTTTTTGTACGATAAAGCTTTCTGCTTCACAATTCCACAAGACTTTCTGTGCGCCTGCCCAGCCGTGTCCTGTGCCAGAGCTTTGCCGGTCTTGTACATTGATGGCGTTGCCTTTTACGATGACGTTGTCAAATAAAGTACAAACGGACCAACGATGGTGTGGGCCCGTATCGGAAAATGCGTGATCTGCCACGCAGTCTACAAATGCATTTGGCCCGGGCACACGTGCGTGTACGACATAGTCGTGACGTCCTCGGCGTGTGTAACATCGTTGCACGAGGGACAATTGACCGTGGATGGGAAACGAATATCGACGCCCGCCAGTGACTTGTGAGACGGGGTCGAGACACTGGCTGTCTTCAACGGTCATCCACTTGACCAATGAGCCTACCGTGACGCAGGAATATCCAAAGTGTACGGATGTGACATTACGCGCCCAAACATTCTGTGCGCGTGAGAAGACCACAAAGTCCCACCCGTGATCTTCATCGGCAAATTCGCCTTCACGCCGGTCGGGAATGCTGCTGTCAAATTCTGAAATGCCTCTAATCTGTTCTATTCCTACCTGTTCAATCCGTTCGAGATATTCATACTTATAGATTGATCCACCGCCATATTCGCGTTCAATGGCATTGCCTATGGGCGCATCTATTGTGATGTGGTTGCCTTCTTTTGCGATGATGGTTCGGTCAAAGTGAAAGTCATAGGTGCCGGGTTCCCATTGGCGAACTTTGGGGTGTTTCATTTCAATGCGGTCCATTCCCAGTTTGGCGATCCATTCTGCTGTACTGGGGCGATGGACAATGATCTGGTCGCCGACGGTGAAATTGGACGCGTTTTCAACTTCAATTGTTCGTGATCCAACGGGGACGTAATCATCCACGATGGCCTGTCTTGTGCCATCGATTTCTTTGGGTTTCCCTTTGCCCGAAAATGCTATGAGTGTGCGCTTGCCTTTGCCTGTTGCAATGAATACGGTAGCGTCTTCGCCATTGCCTTCACCGCGCAATACCACGCCTGAGGCACGCACGTGCAGGGTTTCGGCAATGCGGTATTCTCCTTTTTTAAATAGGATGGCTCCGCGAAAGCCGTCTGCATCTTTTGGGCGTGTAGATACATCGTCAATAATGGCTTGTAACCGCGCGGTGTCATCGCCTTCAAAGACGGGTTCTACAGTTGCCACCACAGGCAGATTGGGCAAGGCAATACCGCCACCCATATATCCGCAATGTGAAAAATCGGGAATGATATTGCCCAGTTCATCGGGTGTATAAACCAGTCGCCCATTTTCGTTTGGATATACCAACTTGCTCACGTTTGCCTCCTCGGCTTGTACACTGATCACACACATCAAAAAGAAAATGAATAACATTCTAATAACACACCTTAGGGTTTTTATTGAACGTAGGGGCAGGCCCCGTGCCTGCCCTCTGTGCCCGTTCCAGTTTTGATCTCTGGGCATCCTCTTTGAAAGAAGCAACCGATAAACAACCGGTGATTTAAAAATCGACTTAAAGGCCCGATGGCAACAAGACCAATTCGGGTATGCGTGTTCGGGAAGGCAACGAAGCGACAAACAAACAGGCTTCGGCCACATCTTCGGGTTGTAATGCTTTGGCCATCACTTCGGGGGGCGTGGGCACTGGGCGTTTTAAAACCAGCGGTGTATCGCACAGCCCAGGGAAGATGATTGTGGTTCGAATGCCGTTGTTCTGTTCTTCTTTAAATGTGCCATGTGCCAAGCCCGTTAGCCCATGTTTAGAGGCTTGATATGAAACACCGGATACATCGGGTGACTGCACACAGCCTGATGAGAGATAAATGATCAGCCCAGCCTGCTGTTTTCTCATGGTGGACAGCACAGCTTTGGTGCAGTTGAAGGCGCCTGTCAAATTGGTGCCGATCATCATTTGCCAGGTGTCATGCGTTAAGGCCTCCAAACTGCGATCGGGAATATTTGTGCCTGTGGCGTAGACCAGAATATCAATGCGTCCAAATCGATCCAGTGCCGTTTTTACCAATGCATTTACTTGGTCCACATCTTCCACATCGGTTTGACAGGCCAGCGCCCGATCGCCAATCTCAGAGGCCAAAGCCTCCAATTTGTCACCACTGCGTGCGGCTACCACCACAGATGCGCCAGCTTGCGCATAAGCCACTGCTGTTGCGCGCCCCATGCCACTGCTGGCACCCACAACAACGGCAACCTGCCCCGTTAAAGTATTCTCCATTTGTGCCCCTTTCATAAACTTATATGTGAATGAACTGCATTATTTTTTAGTTGTCTATTTTTCATTTAATAGGGCCAAACCCATCCATGCCCAAATGTGCGTGCATTTTCTGATCGGTCGAATAATTCGTTGATGTAGCGTTCTTTTTCCAATACAAGCGTCTCTGGGGGAAGGGGGGTACCGTTTGGTTTATGGGCTAAGATTGCTTCGTCTGGAATATCTGCATTGCCCACAACGATTGTCCATTTGTAGCGCCCAGGTTGGGGCGGTGGCGGTAAGTCGACGCGCACATAATCCCACTCTACTGTTACATCGGCCTCAAACCAAGTCTGGTCGTTATCAACTCTTTGAACCAATAAATAAACTTCTGATCCATCGGGTGCACCTACATAAACCGCGTTGTTGCGGCTGGCCGTGGTGATTTGTGGAAACACAGTCCAAACGGGACTGCCATCTTCTAATATTTGATAATGACGTTCGCCATTCTTAACGACCATGTGATTCCATGTTCGACCTGTTGGCAACTCTTCGACAGACTCTCCGAATTGTTTTAACATAAACTGCCCAAAGGCAGCCTTTACGCCTTGAGAGTTGCTGTGTGTTCCGCTCAAAGTAAATTCGGCAAAATAGAGGATGTTTTCTTTTTCTAAGGCTTGCACAAAGTCGAAACCTTCTTGTGGTCCGACCATGGGATCGTGTGTGCTCCAGCCCGTGGCTAAATAGACATCTTTGTATCGATCAACAAGGGCAATTTGAGACCGTGTTTTCATAGTATCGGGGTTTTGCGAGCCAGCCATACAATCCCGAAGAATTTGCATCTGTCTATCGTGTTCGTCGCCTATCATCCAATTGGGTTTGCGATTGGGTGACAATTCAGTGGCGACCAAACTGCCCAACATAGGGAAGGTGCCATTGGGTTGGTAACAGACGGTGCCATAGTTGGTCGTAGAGGCGTGGGTAAAGATGCCCGCTGTTTTGTAATTTAAATTGAGGGGATTTGCACCCCAAATGAGAGCAGATGCAGCACCGCGTGATTTGCCTGCAAACACAACCCGCTGATCGTCGATGCGGAATGTTTGTTTTGCAAAGGCAATGCCTTCACCAACAGATTTGAGTACGTCGGGGTGATTGCCTTGTGATTCTCGCCCCCCCTGATTGACAAATGCCAATATAAATGGATGACCCATCATGCCTGATTTGGCAATTTGTTCGGGTAGTTTTAAAGGCCCACCGTCTCCATATGCGGCACTGTTGTTCGATGAGCTTCCTGTTCGCCCCGATACAACAAAGATATAGCTGCCTTCATCCTGTTTCCACTTTGGACCTACGAAGAAGGTCCAAAGTGATTTGCCAATGACGACATTGTTTATGACCTGTAATCGGGCGACATTGGATTTTAAGCTGTCGATGTGGTTGTAGATATCGACGGGACATGCACCCGCTTTTTCCCATCGTCGAATTGAGCGGGTGACCCGATCTCGTGACGGAGCTGTGTGATCCGTTGTGACCGCGCTGAAATTGCCCCAACGTGGTGGGTCTTGCCGGTTCTTGTCTGCTTTTGTACCACCGGGCTGAGGATAGTGTGTGACAATGGGGAAATCGATGTGGGAGCTATAATGTGGTTTTTCGCCACACGCTACCATAAAAAACAGTAAGATCCATATCAATCGACGCATTATTCTGTCTCCAAATAGGATCGTAATGCTGTTACAAAATCAACTGTAAGGCTCATCTGATGGCTTTCTTTAGAACTTCAATTACAAAATCGGCGAATGTTGTTGTTGCATCATTTTGAAGCTGTTCTACGTATTTACGGTGCAAATTTTCATATACATCCATTGGCAATTCCAAACCCCCGTAGTCAAATGCGGGAATGGTGCGCGTACGATCAAAAATTTCGTCAATCCAATTGGGTAGGGTGACAGATTCTTTTTTTGGCGCAGGGATGTCAAATATTTCTCTTTGAGCATTCTCACCAAAAAATCCATTTAGATTTTCATCACCGAGTAATTCGCTCAACCAATTCTGGCAACTGGGTATGGTTTCGTTTCGCCAATACAATACGGGACATTCACTGCCCCACATGATATGATCATAGCCAGACAATTCAACTATGCGTTCGACCCAAGGTTTCAAGTCGGTGTGTGGATAGGGTTCTTGACTGCCCAATCCACCGTGACGAGAGAAGATGGGAAAGAAGCGCGGGTGCCGGATCAGTTCTTCCAATACACCTTCTATTTTGGATGCATCGGGAGATAAAAAATGAGGGGCCATAATTTTGCCATTTGGATATTTTTCTAACCAATCCAAATGGGTTTGTGCAATATGCCCGCCGCTTCGCAATCCAATGGCGTAAATCCAGCGCCCTTTTTCTCCGATCTGACTTAGGATCTCGGGTAATAACTCATTGCCTTGTAATCGCATAGCGATGACACCAGCACGCAATAGGATTTCTGTGCTTTCGATTTGTTGTTCTTGTGTTTCGCCGAAAGGAATGCCGACACCACGAATGCGATCCCCATGTTGTTGCATAGCTTGGATCAACGTTCCAAAGTCGGGTACCATCGGACCCAATACCAATACGGATCTTTGGATGCCATATAAGTCTGCAATAGTTAGGGCTTCTTCTGCGGTGCCAAATCGCGGCAGTCCTACATGACAATATGCATCTATCATTTTATATCCTTGGCGATTGCAAAAAGGGAATTCAATGCTGCATCTAAAACGGGGGGTGCAATTTGATAGGTGATATTCGGCATGTTTTTTTTACTCCACGTACCGTTTATGAAGTTTATCCAAAGAAATACGACCCGCTATATCTTCTACGATTGCCACGTTTTGCTCGACGATAGCAACGTCGCGCATGCCTACCAGCGCCACATCCACCAATTCATTTGACAGCACAAATTGTAACAAAGCAGGCGAATAATCAAACGTGTTGTCTGGGTTTACCATGTCAATCCAAGTTTGTAAGGTGCCCGATGTCATGGAGCGCATAGTGACCACGCCCATTTGAGCGTTGTCAGCTTCTAAGATGCTGCCAAAGGGCCGGCTCGGTTCATAGGGGTGTTGATAGATGAAATTATAACAAATTTGCATGACGTCAAAGCGGTTGCTGCGAATGAAGTGATAGACTGCATCATTGGTGTCTTCACTGGTAAAACCAATGTATCGGATGAGTCCTTCATCGCGCAGGGTTTCTAATTCATCGACCATGCCGCCTTCGCCCAATATTTTTTCTGTTAACTCGGGTGAATAGCTCGATCCGTGGATTTGCACCAAGTCTACGCTGTCCCGCTTGAGTCGTTTTAAGCTCGTTTCTATGGATTGACGCACATCGTCCGTTTGGCGGGGTACTTTTGTTGCCAAAAATATTTCATCTCCCACACCTTCTAATCCTTCACCGAACATGGCCTCACTGGCACCCAAACCATATCCGGGAGCTGTGTCAAAATAAGTAACACCAAGTTCTAAAGCTTTGTGAATGGCCGCAATGACACCTGCGCGTTGCTCGGCATTTTCGGGATCATATACTTCCAAATAATTTTTCAATCCAGCCGTTGCGCCACCAAATCCTAAACGGCTTACTTTTTGACCTGTTCGGCCCAATGTTGTGTATTCCATATGTTTCTTTCAAAAAAAAACCGCATGTGCTCAATGCGGTTCGATTCCATCTATTTATCTATGAAATTGTTGTCATTGCCCAAGAAAAAACACGTTCGGCAATATCTAAAGCTTCTTGATATTCATCTTGGCTTACCTTTTCAATTGAGGGTGGATATCGTGTTTCTACAGCGTAATTTGTGAGTCTTGCAGCTTCTTTTATGTCGTCGGAAATGAAAACCGAATCAGAAAGAATATTGAGTAATGTTCCCAAATTATGCGTAAATGGAAACGCTACTTTTAGGTGAACAAATACTGCTTTCAATGCTTTTTCGGCCGATTGTTGGGCATCAAAACACGCATCTTCGAGTAAAAAATCTGGGTCATCCGGAATATTTCGTGCCCGTACCAGATTGCTCTTTGCGCGAGCAAGCCATTCTTCAGATGACCCGGGATTGAAGCTCTGGGGCGACATAAATCTCCTGACCATCTTTTAGTGCTGAATAATAAACCAAACTAAAATTATCGCCATAAAGTTCAATATCTTTTTCTGTCGCAACGACAATGTCCACAGATATTTCAAAGTCCAACAATTTCATATAAATATCTTGTGCGGTTTTACGACGAGGTACACCATTTGGTACCACAATCAAGATGTCAAGATCGCTGTTGGTGTCCATTTCTTGCCGTGCAGCCGAACCAAATAGGATAATTTTCGAAGGTGTGACGACTTCTCTGATACGTTGAATTAAACGTATTTTGATGTTGGTAAGGTCTTTCAAATCTGGTCTCCAATTTTATTTTTGGTCACCTAAAAGATAGTCACAAATTGGGCGTTTAAGCAAGTTAAACCTCTATGTAATTTCGCTGTATTTTGGGACAGCATCTAAAAATTGATACGTATTATTTTCGCGATCAATTTTGCAGCAATAATGTTGGAGACCGTTTGTGGCGACAAGGTAATCGGCTTGTACGACGGTGTTGTAACGGCCGATTTGATCAAAGACGGTTTGTTTGAGCTTAATTTCGGGGGCTTTGCATTCCCCCATGAGCAAGGTTTTGCCCTGTTTGTCGTAAATGAGTACGTCGGCTCTGCATTGCATGCCTTGAAAGACAAACCCTGTTTCTATTGCTGTTCGTCCTTGGGGATATCCCAACGATTCAATTAAATAGCGTACGAAATTTTGGCGTACCCATTCTTCAGGTGTTACAACAACGTATTTCTGGCGCAGGGTGTCCAATATCATGTCACGCCCATCGCGCACAATGATATCAAAATCAAACGGTGTTGGAAAATTGAGCTGCTCAAGCATCTGGGCCGGTCTTTGTGTCGGTGATTGATGCCCCTGATCCGTTTGCTGGGCTATCCGATGGCACGTGGTGATCTTGTGTGAGTTGTGGGTTACCAACAGTGTTGCCATCGTGTCCTGTAACAGATGCTTTGTCTGTTGCATAAAACCAATTCTCTAAAATCATGTTGTCAGGCGCGTGATCTATTTTGACGACTTCTCCCTGATTGCTGACCACAATGTTGTTTACAATTTGATTGCTGTAAGGAGCGATGGCCGAGATGCCTTTTTCTCCCGCATCTCCATTTCGAGAGGATCCCACGAACAAACCTATAGTGCCCGAATTTACGATGGTGTTGTTTTTGATGAGACAGTGCCCCACGGCTTGGTAATGACCGCCCAATTCTTTTGTCATGCCATAACGAAGTTGAATACCGATTCTTTGACTGGCGATGATCAGGTTGTTCTGAACCCGATGATGGGTGCCAGATAAACGAATACCACCTGTGCAATTTTCAAATCGATTGCCTTCAATGGTACAATGTGAGGCACCCCGCATGACCAGCTCACCCTTGCAATCTTTGAACAGGTTGTTGCGATAGGTGTTGCGCGAGCTTTTGTTGCTGATGATTTCGATTTCGCCATCACAGCGCAAGAAGGTGTTATTTTCGACAATTGTCATGGGACTAAACCAACCCCACGTGGGTTGGCTTTGGCCAATTTGGATGGTTTCACGGCCGTTGCCTGAGGGGATGGGAGGAACGTCTTGAAAGAGATTGTGATCGATGCGGGTACGCATAGGTGATTTTTCGCCGCGCACAATCACTTGAATGGATCGAGCTTCGGGTTTGATGAATTGACAGTGATCGATTCGGCATCCGACCGACGAACCTTTAACACCCACCACGGGCGCACGACCAAATGCACCTTCAAACACGCATTGGGTTATACGGACGTCGAGCGCATCGTCTAATAACACACAGCTGTCTAAGAGCCGACAATCTTCAAAGCGGAAGTCGCGGATGATGATGTATGAACCCGATACTTTGAAGGTGCTTTCATCTGATAGGGTGACACCTTGTGGATTTTCTGAGCGAATTGTAATGGGCGCAAGTTCGGTACCCACACACGGCACGGTGATGTCCCAATCGGCATACAAACCATCGACTACAACAATTTCATCCCCTGGTTTGGCCTGGTTGATGGCTGTCTGCAATTCGATTTCTGATGTGACCATGATGACACTCTCTTTTGTGTTTATGATTTCCGCTTGAAAGATGACAACAAAAAATACAAAACATCCCAATATTGTTTTTTGCATTTTAAAAATCCAAATCGTTTGGTTATGTCGCCTGTTTCTCCATAGAAGATTTGTTGGCCTGACCATTGGTCAATAGATTGTTTTTCATGATGCACCCCTAATCCCATATCCAATAGGGTTGCAAAGATTTGGGAATATTATCCAGTGGCATTTCTTTGCGGCGTTCAATTACTTCAGACGCCCGTTCGCTCATGGTTTCACTTACTTGACCTCGAACAGAATAACTCGCGGTGACATATCGACGCATGCGATGGATCGGAATGACAGCGTGCCACACCTCAGGTACTCTTAAGACCACGTCGCCTGCTTTGGGTGTTGCAGCTATATAATCACCCGCATCAATGTCTTCTTGAGTTGGTGGACACCGATTGGGATCATCGTTAAAGTGCAGTAGATGTGTTCCCGGGGCGTACATCAATGCACCGGATGCTTCATCCACATCATCTAGAAACACCGCCATTGCTTGACGGGTAAACGGTGGTGCCAATTCACCCAAAAAACCATCGGTGTGTTTTCGCACACCAATGTGTTCTGGCGTGTACCGATTGGTTTTCACTACCCAAACCCAAGGCATAGGTTCATTGAGCATGGTTGAGATGATGTTCATAATACGCGGGTGAGAATAAAGTGCTGCCAAATTCGGATAGGCCAATAAGGCTTCACCCGACAGACTATCCCTGACACCTGGCGTTCCAGGGCCTTTGCCCAAATCTAAATGCGCCTGATCAAATTCTGTGCGAACAGTTTCTACTTCTTGTGCCGATAATAGATTGCGTAATACACCAATGCCATTTTTTCGGATTGTTTCAACGAGAGCTTGGTCTTCTGCCGAAATATCTAAGGTCATGGCTTGTGATCCTCATTTATATAATCCATAAATTCAGATTTCATACAGAAACAACCTCACGGATCACATGTTTTTCAATTCTGGGTTTTAGATTGTCCTTGATAACAAGATCCACTTTAACACCAAGAAGATCACTCAACTGATATTCCAATTCAATCAGTGCAATTAAATCAATGCGGATCGGTTTTTCTAATTCAAGCAAAATATCGATATCGCTCTCAGGGTTTTGGTTTCCTTGTACATAAGAACCGAAGACACCTAAGGTTTTTATACCAAATTCCTTACATAGAGATGGGGGGGTTTATTTCAGAATTTCCATAATCTCATCTAAGGTTTTCATCTTTCTATCTCCCAAGTGAGAATTTTCTGCTTTCAGGCGTAACAGTCACTTCTTGTACTTCATACTTTTCACCCTGCGGAAATGCCACGGTGACGTTCACTGGATAGTTCCAACGCGTTTCAATCTTACCTTCGATTCCACCATCGTTCACCTTCCATTCGCCAATTTCAACACCACCACCAGAAAAATGCATATCCGTGCCTGCCAATGTGGGTGTTTGACCATCCCACGGGGTAATGCGTACAATTTGGCTGGTGTGGGGATCGCATTTGCCCAAATCTATGGTCGCATCTCTTTCAAATATACCCAATATTTTTTGTGAGAAAAATTCGGATACCAGAAATTGACTACCATCTAAAGATGCGGTGACCACATCATTTAATGTGACAGACATTTTTTGTGGTTCATCTAACCAGTTCACCACGCTTACGGTTACCCAAGGCGTGAGTGATTTGCAAATGGGGTTGACGCGTGTTAAGATCTGCGAGGGGCATACTTTTCCAAAGGGATCAAGCGGTATGCCGGGTGAATTGATAGATGGCATGACGTGGCGATAGAGTGCTTTGCGGTCTTCATCCAATTCTAAAAATTTCTCGCATAAACATACCATTCCGCCACCCATATATTGATTGACGGCAATGGTTTGTGCTTCTTCATCGGAGAATTTGCCCAAGCTTAAAAATCCGTGTCCCGTTTCGCGATAAACTTCCTCGCGGCGGCGCACCATCATTGCGTCGGGGTCTACGTGCCAGAGGCGACTCATCCAGGTGCGTAAGATATTCTGTTTAAATTTGGGTAGGGCAGGTGGTTGGTGCCAGTTTGAGGCCACGTCTGATCCGCTGCGTTGAGAATTTGCCAAACCGAGAGATGCACCATAGTGGCCACCGCAGACAGAGATGTAGGCATCAGGACCCGCACCTCTGCGAATGGCTTCTAAACCCATCTGATAGGCTTCTAATCGGGTTACGGCTGGGTTGTAAAATTGGATGTTTGGATCCAAGAAAACAGCGCGCATGAAATCTAATTTGTGATAGGTAAAACCCCAATCATGGGTCATGCGGCGAAACATGTCTTCCCAAA
This sequence comes from Candidatus Latescibacterota bacterium, assembly GCA_047619225.1. GTDB lineage: Bacteria > Latescibacterota > UBA2968 > UBA2968 > UBA2968 > JABIFK01. Next base: position 16,556 of record JBLHJX010000012.1, on the reverse strand, counting down.
AATCACAGACACCCGGATAGGTAGGGTCAAGCACATAATTGGGGCCGTTTACATAGAATAGATGAGGCGATCCGTCCTTGAGGCGCAATAACCATTCGGGGCGGTCTTTTGTCATGTTTGATTCTATGCGGGCAATGTAAGGGCAATTCCAAATACCCGGTCGATAACCCAAAGTAGCAATCCGTTTGGCGGCATCTTGCATGCCGTGTGACCACTCTTTGTTGACATCGTAATCGCCGCGAATGGTCCAGCAGTCATCAATTAAGAAGACATCAAAAGGGATACGCTCTTTTTGTAAATGTGCGAGGTCTTCATGAAAATCTTGTTCGTTAAAAGATTCGCCATAAAATTGCCAGCTACAAAAGACGGAAGGTGGGCGGTCTGTTGGACGGTCTACACCATGGTACACACCGACACGGTCAGCGAAATCGTCTAATAGTGCATTGGCATCGTTGCTTGCTTTAATAAAGACCCACTGACTGGTGCGCTCGCCGCCTACTGGTAGAACGACGCCATCAAATTCACATTCGGTTTTTAATGTGCGTAGTTGTGTCTCACCGTCTTTGGTTGGGTAACAGGTGGTACCCAAGTGCTGACCAGATCTAAACCTGCACAACGAATTGCCATTTCATCGGTTGAATTTTGTCGTGTTATACCCAGCTTCATCTGACAGTCTCTCTTTCATGAAATGCACTATTCTAATAGATGGGCTGTGGATAAGTTCGTTTCCAACCACCACGCCCAAATTCTAAATCTTCCCAACTGGTGTTGACCAGCTTTTCAGCATGTGCTGCGTTGATAGACCGCATGGTTTGCGCTGTTAACTCCGCATCCAACTTTCTAAAGATTTTGAAGCATTCCAGATCGTCTACGCGATTGTTTTGTTCTCCCGGATCTTCTTTGACATTGAAGAGTTGTACCACACCTGTTGTGTATTTGGAGAGTTTCCATTCGCCATCGTAGTTCATGCAGCCACTGGCTAAAAACCCATAAACGCGATCACGGATTTTGGCATCGATGCCCAATCCTGGTAGGGGGATCGAGTCGAAGTAGCTGGGAATTTCACATCCACCATAATGTAAGATTGTGGCGGTGATGTCTTCAATGCTTACGGGACCGTCCCACACTGAGCCCTCTGTTGCCCAAGGTAAATTTACAATAAGGGGTACTTTGATGCTTGATTCGTAAAAGGTGCCTTTGCCAATCAAACCATGGTCGCCCAAGTAGTCGCCATGATCGCTGCAAAAGATAATGACGGTATTGTCTAATTGTCCGCTTTTTTCAAGTGCGTCTAAGATGTCTCCGATCTTGTTGTCAATTTGTTTGACAAGCCCGGCATAGTGTGCACGAATTTTCTTTTTGTGCGCGGTTGTAAATTCGGTGTAGTCTACATCATTCCAACTGCCTTTGCTGCCATTGATATTGCTTTGTCGAAAGTTTGCAGGTTGATCGGGTGATTCAGGAGCGGGTTCGGGCATGTCTTCAGGGGCATATAGGTCTTCAAATCCGGGTGAGGGATCATAAGGGCAGTGCGGGCCAGGAAAACCAACCATCATCGCAAAAGGTTTATCACCGTTGTGGTTGCCAATGTATTTGGCGGCTTCTTCGCCAACAAAATAGTCCCAGGAGTGTTCATAAGGCAAACGACTGACAATGGCGCCTCGATTTTCCTGATACCCTTCGTGTTCATTGCCGTGAAATTTCTTGAGTCCGTTTGCTTTTAAATGGCGGTCGTAATCGTCTTCAATGTTTAACCAGCGTTTGTCTTCACAGATGACGCGGTGTTGAAAGCCCATGGACATTTCCCACGGGTAGAAGTGCATTTTGCCAATGGCGGCGGTGTCATATCCAGCCTCGTTTAGGTGCTCTGGCCATACTTTCATCCCACATTCTGCCAAATCGGGACGCAAAAATTGCCCGTTGCCTAAGACGCCTGTGCGTATGGCGTTGACACCGGCCAACAAAACAGAGCGGGCAGGCACACATATGGGTGAGGGAGTACAGGCATTTGAATACCGCACACCTTTTTGTGCCAAACGGTCGATATTTGGCGTGTCAATAAAATCGGCCCCATAACACCCCAAAAAATCGGCACGTAATTGGTCTGGCATTAGGAACAAGATGTTTGGTTTGTCGGCCACGGAAACCCTCATTGGTTTGTGTTATTTGGATAATTTTCGTCATTGATCCAATTGCTAGAATTGTCCTCAATGTATTCACGAATGCGGTTCAAATCGTCATCATTTCGGACAATATGTTCATAATGATTTTAACGTTTGTTTATTCCAACGGCACCAATCGTAATGCATTTTGATAATAAACTTTCGCAGCCACATCATCGGGCAAATCCATTTCATTGAGATATTCTTGCAATGCATTACCCGGTGCATCGCGACCAAATAACAACCGATCTTGGTGTTCAATTAAAAAACTGAGTCCGCCATCTTCCATACGTTTTAACGCATTCAAACCCGATCCGGCGGATAGGTCTGCCCACAAGTTTTCATGCTGATCAAGCAAATTGAATAGTCGTCCACCGGATACAATAGGACCGGATGGGTATTTTTCGGGGTCGGTGGTTTCGTCGCTGCTGATATGCCGCCAAAAACCAGGAGCGTGACCGACGAATATTGTATTGGAGCATTTTGATAATGCACGTTCTAAGGTGTCAATCTCACCGCCATACCAGTCTTCTTGGTACACGCCATTTAAATAGGGCGTATCGATATGCAAGACGACAGGCGTGTTCAGTGAACCGGCAGTTTGAAACAGTTCGATGGCACGCGGGTCATCCAATACAGTGCGGTAACTCCACTCACCACATACACGCACGTTGTGCATTTTAACGGCAGCTTCAAACATCGCAGACGCATTGCCTTCTGTTGGACAAGGGCAATATCCCGCAACAAATCGATTGGGGTATTTTTCACAGGCGCGAGATAAGTCATCTAATGTGGCACCTGCGTGTGTGCCATCGGGTCGCACATTGCAGGGGTTAAAGACGCCATAGTTGTTTTGAATGTGTTCACCCGGTGGCAAGTACCATGTGAGCAACCAAGTGACATCAAAACCGAAACGATCCATTTCATCCAATACACCTTCGGCATTGAGTCCGTGATAATAAATGTGGTTGTGCGAATCAATGACCATGTGAGTGACTCCTGAGCAGATTATTCCAACCCTAAAATCTCAAATGCATTGCGGTAAATAACGGCTTCAATTTCATCTGCCTGTAACCTGGGTAAGGCAGTGCCTTCAAGCATGTTGTTTAGGGTGCGAAGGCCTTCAAGGGAACCATTAACGGTTGCAAAGGGATAGTCGGTGCCGAATAATAATTTATCCCATACGCCATATTCTTGTACCAACATCAGACTCTGATAGAGTTGAAAGCGGCGATAATAAATGGCACTGACGTCGGCATACACATTGGGGTGCTTGCGAATGGTGGCCACACATTCACCTTCATAGGGGTGGGAGAGGTGTGCCATGATGATTTTTACGTTGGGAAATCGAATGGCAACTTCATCGATGTGGCGGGGAAGGGTGCAGTGTAAAGGCGCTTGTGCAATGAATGTGGTCCCTGTGTGGAGTAAGACGGGCAATTGGTGCTGGGTGGCGTATTCCCATAAGGGATCGAGTAGGGGGTCACAGGGCACAAATCCGGCATACATGGATAAGAGTTTGATGCCCTTTAAATCCAAATCTTGGTGACCTTCTCGTAGTTCGTCTTGCCAACCGTCTTGTGTGGGATCGACAGATAAAAAGCCGATTGAATCGTTGGCATGTTGGGCCACATAATCGGCCACATACCGATCCTCCACCCACAAACCACTTAACTTGGCTTTGCCACCAAAAACGATGGTTCGGGTTTCTTCATCTGATGTGGCACGATAGTCTTCATACCGCACAGTTAAATCCACGCCGTTGCCTTTCCAAGCACGCTCAGCCTGCATCCGAAAATCATCTCCGAAATGTTGGGGATATGCCCATGCGTGGCAGTGTACGTCGAAAATCATGATGATCCTCAAATGTGTGCAATTATTGGGTGTCGTTAGGGTCTTTAACACGAGGAATCCAACAAAATCATATATCTGGGATTCACGGCCTAAGACGCGCCTATCTTTATACAAAAAAGTGGGACGTATTGGTAGTGTTTTAACGAGGGGATTAGAACATAGATGGCAGGGTTTTGCCCGTAAAGCTAACGAGCTGAGCAACAAGGCGGTAGGTTAGGCCCCATAAAACAGGACGATTGGGACCCAAGAGGTCAACGGCTGGCACTTCTTTTAAGGGGTGCCAGTTTTTGAGTTGGAGGGTTTGTAAACGAGAGGGGGCGGTGATGTCATGGAAAGAAGACCAAAAAACATCACATACTTCTTCATTGGGACACAGGGTGGGTCTATGATTTGTGGCGTAGACATAAGCGGAAACTTGAACGGGCAAGGTTGCCCCTGTTACATCGTCTAATTGACCTAAAAATTCAGCATTTGAGAGATCCAAACCAAGTTCTTCTCGTGTTTCACGTTCGGCAGTTTGTTGCAAGTTGGCATCTTCGGGTTCAATTGTACCACCCGGAAACGCAAGATGCCCAGACCAGGGATCTTTTGGATGTGCGGCTCGCTCAATGAATAAAACGTGTAAATCATCATCAGTTGGATGAAGAATCACTGCGACCGCAGCTTGTTTTTTGTCTAACTCTGCGAATAATTCGGGTTGATGAGCTTGGAGTGCGGTCTGTATTTGGGAATAATATGTCATGCGCTTGAGGCGTCTTTGAGATCTGTCATGGAAAACAATGCGTGAAGGGTGATGCCTTCTTTTGATAAATTTTTTGATCCACCTGCTTCTCGATCAATAAACATATTAAACCTTCGTTTGGACGATAGAACGGTTAGCCTACTTTTGCAACTTCTGATTGGGGTCGCCATAGTGAGCGCACTTGCTCGGTCACGGCGCGTATGACGGGCTCTTCGGCACGGGACCTGAGGTGTGCGAAAAGTAAATCACAATATAGCGGCTCTTCTGTTTCCCAAACTATAATTTGATCAGACGTTTCTGCGTGTCGGCGTTCTAAAATGGACATGCCCGCACCGCGAGTGATTTGTTTATGAGTGCTTCTGTAAGCAACCCCGTCGAAGAGGATACAAACGCCATTGTGATTTTTGGATAAAAGGTGTTCATGCACTCAAAAAGAGTGGATATACGTAACCATTCGGGGGGAATATTGAGTCCGAATGTCACGTGTCCGGCAGGTTCATCGCGCAATGTTTGTGCGGTGTGCATGAGGTCTTGAGCGGAGTCTAAAATATCAACAGCTTTTTCCTTCAACGCCTCTCCAGCAGACGTTAAGGTCATGCCTTGTGGGGTGCGATTGAACAAAACCACGTGCAGTTCTTCTTCGAGTGCTTTGATGTGGGCACTGACCGAAGGGGGCGATGTGAATAGCTTTTGTGCGGAGCGGGTGAGGTTTTGTTCCTCGGCAACGGTGATAAAGGTGCGTAAATGATAGAGTTCCATAAGCGTTCCGTTTTTCTGAATGTGTGTTTCAGTTCTTGTGAATAGACAGAGGTGCGCTTTCTAATTATATCTAAAAGTAACGATAAAGAATAGCGCATTTTTGTTCACTTTTAGGAGGTGGCACCATGACGGTTTGCGAAGATATGTTTTCTCGGGTGTTAGAAATACCACCAGCATCTCAAACGGAAGCACAAGCCTATTTTTCAAAAAAGTTGAGTTGTGAGACAGACCCTTCGGATGTGTATGCAGATCTTCAAAATAAAAAAAACGATTTTACACTGGTCGACGTGCGCAGTTCCGATGCTTATGAGCAAACCCACGCACAAGGTGCCATCAATATCCCCCACATAGATATGACAGAGGAACGAATGGCTGAGTTTCTAAAAGATCAGGTTTTTCTTGTTTATTGTTGGGGACCAGGGTGTAATGGTGCGACCAAGGCCGCTTTTAAACTGAGTGGGCTAGGTTTTGGAGTCAAAGAGATGATTGGTGGGATCGAGTATTGGGAACGGGAGGGATATCCTGTTGATAAAAACTAAACCTGAAGTCATGATGCAGACGTTTCCCAAAAGCCCTTCTTAAAAAGTGGCCTTGCACCGAGCAAGGCCACTTTTCTTTGTTGTTTGGATTTATGCTAGGGCTAAAAACTGTTCGCGCACACCTTCTAAGGATCTTTCTGAACCTTTTAACGCCTCTTCTAAAAACGCACGGCACTTGGCTTCGTTTTCAGCATCTCGCGGTGCAGCAGACGAGAACCCGTCGGCGTCGGTGTATACCAGCTCGTGTGCTGAATTGCCGTCTGAGTAAAACACTTTGTTAACCACGCGCCGGGTGGTTGTGTCTTTTACCCGGCCTTCGGGGTTACCACCTTCTAAGCAGATGAATACAAACAGATTTATTTTTCGAAATTGTTCTTCTGGCACGTTGCAATCGCCTACAATTTCTTTTTGAATTTCTGCTAAATCGTCGGCGTGCACATTGCCGACCATCACATGTCCATTGTCGGCATGTGCAAAATAGTCGCGTAGATCTTGATCCCACAAGTATGTGACGGGGGGATGATCGCTCAGTTCGGTTGAAATGATGCAACTGGGCACCGTGCCCAATTTTGTGACTCCATCTGGTAGGGCGATATCAAAACGCAAATTTTCAGGTACAAAACTTAAAAATGAACGCATGGTTGTGGTTTTGCCAATACCACCTGGTCCAGAACCTGTGATGAACGATGCACCTTTTGATACTGTGGATGCAAACCAAGCGGCCAATTCGAGATCGAACATGTTGAGTTCAATCAAATCCAACAAAGACCGTGCGCGTTCCTCTCTACTTGGGTTGTTCATGCTTTGTAAGACTTCTACATTGTGTTGTGTGTGTTCCATGTCGTCTCCTGCGGCTCAATGATTAAGAATGAAACGTTATTGGGGCATAAGATCATCTGAATAATGATCTACGAGTGCTGTTGATACACGATTAATGACCACTGTTGCGAGTTTACTTCAGACGAGGTCCAACCGCTTTAAGTTCCAGTTTGTCTGCCAAATTGTGGAGGCTAATGAGATCATTTTGCAAACGATGCGATCATCTATCTATGGCTTTTGTAATCAAATTTTTAAATATGTGATCGAACATTGTACCCGGCATTTTTTCAGGATGAAATTGCACGCCTATGATTCTGCCATCCTCTGTTTCGAGACCTTCGATGACTTGGTCTGGACTCATTGCATTCACGCGTAATTCTTGTCCGATCTTTTCGATTGCTTGAACGTGATAGCTGTTTGTTTCGCAAGTGTGAACGCCTAAGAGGTTTGCCAAATGTGTATTGGTGTTTATGGTGACGTCATGAAAAACGGGTGCATCGGTTCGTTTGGGCGAGTGGGGCAATGAGCCGCATTGGTTTTGCACATCGGCATATAAGGTGCCACCAAAACGTGCGTTGATGAATTGCATGCCGTAACAAATGCCCAAAATGGGTACGTTTCTTTGCTGCGCAGTATCAAAAGCCCACAGATCGTTTTTATGGCGCAGTGTTTGAACAGGTGGCAAGTCGTCGGGCAATTTACCTACAAGGCCGTCGATGATGCCTGGGCCTCCTGTTATGATGAGTCCGTCTAACACGGCAAACAAAGGCGCGACTGATTCTGCATTTTCAGTCATGGGCAGCAATGCAGGGCACCCACCTGCACGTTCGACAGCAAGCACATACTCGTGATTGACCGATTGTTGTGCCCGATTTTGATCTTTTTCGGGCGTATAGCCTGTTGTAATACCAATGACTGGTTGGTGCATGTTTACCACCACATTTTTCGTTATTTGGAATTGTTGAACAAGGTACGCATTTTTTGTGACCAATCAATGTATTTTCTCGGTCAGCTTTTGGGCGTAATAAATATTTTTTTGATTTGTATCATTTTATGACCATGTTATATTAACCCCCATGAATACTATACATTTACGTCCATACGCAGAACAAGACCACGCTGCATGCGTGGCCATGTTCGAAGGCAACACGCCACGCTTCTTCAGCATGACTGAGTTGCCTGATTTTGAACAATTTCTAACAGATCTACGCCACCCATTTTGGGTTATCGAAAATGAAGACCAAGAAATCATTGGTTGTGGGGGCGTCACATTTGTAGCAGACAAGTCTTCGGCTGGTTTGTGCTGGGGCATGATCCGAAATGATATGCACCGCCAAGGACTGGGTCGTTTTTTATTGCTCGCCCGCTTGGTATATATTAGCCAACAGACACCCGATTGTTTGGTAACCAACGACACCAACCAGTATACATGTGGCTTTTTTGAGCGCATGGGTTTTCATGTAACCCAAGTGACCCACGATCACTATGCACTCGATATTCATCGATACGACATGGAATTTCAACTTAACAAAGACCGCTGTGCCCAAATCATCAAAGACTTAGAAGAATACGGTGCTACAATCCGGTATAAAACCTAAATACGACTCGCTGGTGGTGTGGGCCGTTGTGCAGTTGGTGGGTAGTGATGTGTGGGTGTTGGGCGTGTGGAACACGAGGTGGGGTGTGGGAACTGCGCGGGCTGGTGAGGGTGGTCTACGCTCGTAAAAACACGGAAGCCTATTAAAGGCTCCACGCAGTGGCGGATTTCTTTGCCTACTTTCTTTGGCCGTTAAAGAAAGTAGGACGCCGTAGGCAATACGAGCAAAAAAATGTGACTTGCACCAAAACTTGTTACCCTCGTTGTTTCAAATTTCTTCTCCCCAAGGATTTTCAATGCCTACAAATACACACCCAAACATCCTCTGGATCTCCCTCGAAGACACCAGCCCCCGTTTTGGCTGTTATGGCGATCCCGTTGCCCACACCCCCAACATTGACCGCCTTGCAGCAGGCGGCTGTCGTTATCCCAATGCATTTTCAACCTCAGGCGTTTGTGCCCCCAGTCGAGCCGCTATTATTACAGGCATGTATCAATCGGCCATAGGCGCCCAACATATGCGCACCCGCCATACCAACGAACACGCACCCGAATTACCCACACCCTATGATGCTGTTCCACCTCATTATGTGAAGTGTTTTCCCGAATATCTACGTGCTGCCGGATACTTTTGCACCAACAATGCAAAAACAGATTATCAATTTGCACCACCCATTACGACCTGGGATGAGTTGAGCAACGAAGCACATTGGCGCAACCGCCCAGAAGGCGCACCGTTTTTTGCGGTCTTCAATCCAACAGTCACGCATGAAAGTGGCATGTGGCCCGAGAAACGACCAGAAATTACGACAGACCCCAATGCTGTGGCAGTACCCCCTTATTTGCCCGACACACCCAAAACGCGCATTGCCATTGCACGCCTTTACGACAACCTAGCAGAAGCCGACCAACGTGTGGGTGAATTGCTCGATCAGCTTGAAGAAGATGGGCTTGCCGGCAATACGATTGTGATGCTGTGGAGCGATCATGGTGCCGGTTTGCCACGGGGTAAACGCTGGCCTTATGATGCGGGTATTCGCATTCCCCTCATTGTGCGTTGGCCTGGTGAAATTGAGCCGGGCACAGAAACCGATCAGCTTGTGAGTATGGTTGATTTGGGCCCAACGGTTTTGTCACTGTGTGGAGTTGATATCCCATCGCACATGCATGGTCAGCCGTTTGTGGGACCGCAGAAAACAGAGCGGGATTATATCTATGCACTGCGAGATCGTTTTGATGAGTCATATGATATGATGCGTGCGGTAAGGGACAAACGATATAAATACATTCGCAATTATCATCCCGAAAACCCGTACTTGCTTTGGATACCATATCGCAACCGTCACCCCATTCTTGAAGAGATGTGGCGTTTGCATTTGGCCGATAAACTTGAAGGGCCACAAAAAATTATGTTTCAAACACATCGGCCCGTTGATGAGCTTTATGATACAGAGAAGGATCCTTTTGAGATCCACAATTTGGCCAATGATCCAGCACATACCGATACGTTGATCACGATGCAAATGGTGTTGGATGATTGGCGTGCAGCGTGTGATACGTGGGGTGATGTGCCTGAAGATCAGATGGTTTTTCAAATGTATCAGGGCAAAGAGCAACCTCAAACAGCGGCACCTGTGTTTATTCCTATTTGCGAAGAAAATATGGGCAGAGAAGCGACGCCTGATGGGGGCACATTTAAGGGACCGTTTATGGTTCAGTTTTACAATGCCACGCAGGGCGCGTCTATGGCGTATCAACTTGAGGGTGATACACATTGGCGTTTGTATACGGGGCCTATTCGTTTGCAGGAGGGGCAAAATACACTGAGTGCCAAAGCAATTCGCATTGGTTACAAAGAAAGTGAAGAGAAGGTGGCTACATTTACGGTGACGGGATAAAATATGAGAATTGCAACGATCAACAAAAATGGCCAAGAAATGGCCGCTGTAAAAACTGAGAATGGGTATGTTTCAATCAATCGGATTAATAGCACACAAGATGTTCAATTTCCGACGAATTTGCGTATTTTGCTTCAGTCAAACCAGTTTGATCTTTTGAAAATTTGGTATGATAGAGATGGCAAAGGAATTCTTGATGGTTTGCAGACAGAACAGGGATACACCTTTGCACCGCTGTATCGTTACCCCAATCGCATTTGGGGGATTGGTTTGAATTATGCCGAACATGCCAGCGATTTGTCAGAAAAGGTGCCCGACAAATATCCGGGTAGTTTTATCAAGTCATCAACAACGGTCATTGGCCCTGGGGATACGATTGAAATTCCCACACTTTCAGAGCGTACGACGGCCGAAGCGGAATTGGGTGTGGTGTTTGGAAAAACGTGTAAGGATGTATCAAAAGAAAATTGGTTGGATGTTGTTGCAGGGTTTACAACGATCATTGATATGACGGCTGAAGATATTCTGAAGCTCAATCCACGTTATCTCACGCTTTGCAAGAACTTTGATACGTTTTTTGTGTTCGGGCCTGAGCTGGTGACGCCGGATGAAGTGGGCGATGTGATGACGCTCAATGTAGCAACGGTAATTAATGGTGAAGATCACGCGACGAATGTGGTTTCCAATATGACGTTTCCGCCGGATGATCTTGTTTCGTTTCACTCTCAGGTGATGACGATGCAACCGGGTGATGTGATTTCAACGGGCACACCGGGTGCTGTTCCTATTGCAGATGGAGATGTGGTGACCTGTCGCATTGACGGGTTTGAATTGCTGACCAATCCTGTTCGCGATTTGAAAAAGTAGGAGTTGATGATGCCCAAGACTCAGCTTGTTGCGATGCTTATTGGAATCTGTTTGATTGATGTTATTATCCCTATTCCCATTTTGGGATTGGTTTTGCTTCACGTTGTTTTTACACGCCCTTTTTGGTTTCGAGAGCTTGTTGATAGGATTTATAACACAGATTAATTGATATTGTATGGTAAGAACAGAGAAGCCCCAGCAAATGCTTGCTGGGGCTTTTTCAAATTACGAGGTAAATGGAAGGGTACGGAAAATCTTGATGGGTTGATCTGATCGGGTTTTTATGTGGAGATGCTTATCCTTTTGCTTTTTCGAAGAATTGTAGGGATGCGGTGTTGAGGAGTTTGGGAATGTGGTTGTAGGTGTATAGGACACCTTTGTTGATGACTTCTTGGATGTTATCGATGGTGCCGGGGGTGCCGGAAGCTTTGCCGGCAGCGTGTATTTTTTCAAATGTGCGGTCAATAAGTTGGGCGACTTCTGGTACTTTTGGATTGCCGGGATGGCCCATGGATTGGGAGAGGTCATTTGGGCCGATGAAGAAGACGTCGATGTTTTCGACTTGGAGTATTTCATCGATATTGTGTGCGGCTTCTTCTTCTTCAATTTGTACGCAGACGAGTGTTTCGCGGTTGGTGGCGGCGATGTATTCGTCCATGGAGCCAGAGAGGCCGTATGAGGCTGCACGGGTTCCACCACCCAAACCGCGGGTGCCAAGGGGGTAATATTTGACGGCATTGACCGCGTTTTGGGCGTCTTGGGCTGTTTTGACATGAGGCACTTGCACGCCCATGACGCCGCGATCCATGAGTTGTAAAATTTCTTCGGGCGCGTTTTTACGTGGTCGAGCAATGGGTGTGAGGCCCACGGCTTCTGCGGCTAATGTAAGGGCTTCGGCTGCTTCTAAGGTGATGTTGCCATGTTCACAGTCGATGAGTATCCAGTCAAAACCCAAGTGTCCAACCATTTCTACAATTTGGACACTTGGGATCATAATGGATACACCAAAAGCGGTTTCGCCTGCTTGGATTTTTGCTTTCATTTTATTTGGTTTCATGTGTTGCTCCTTTTTCTATTTTCCAAATGCCCAGTGAAATATCATCACCTGTGTTGGCGTCGTAACTCAAGAATTCAATCCAGCATGTTTTTTTATTTATGTCAAGACGCACAAAACCGTTTTGTGCGTCATAGGTTGCGATGGCTTTGTGGTCTTTGTCGACAGATGACAACTTACCTGCACTGCCTGAGACGAGTTGAAAATATCCGGAGTCTAAGGCGAGTAATTCTGGGTCATATTGATCTAATGCAATGAGTTGGAGATTGTGGTCGTGGCCTGAAAGATATAGGCGGACATCGTGTTTCTTCATTACAGACGCCAGTCGTTTGCGAAACTTTTTATAATCCCCGTCTTTTAAATCCTGCATGATGCCCACGCCATACCGAAAAGCACCTTTGATGCCGCCTTGTGCGCCGCCATGCAATCCCCAGCTGGCAATAGGGTGATGCCCCACAATGATTTTCCAAGGTATGTTTTGGTGTGCCGCCAGAATCTCCCCTAAGCGCGCCCAATGTTTTTCTAAGAGTTCATCCTCGTCTTCTTCATACATTTCCAATAATATTTGCGTATCTATTGCCACGGCCACGATCAGGTCTTGATTTGGCAAATCCAATTTTTGGGGCAAGGTTAAACCATACATCCCATGGTCATCGACGTACGATCTTAAATGTACATATTCCCGAAAGTCATTGGTGTCTGTGGCATTTGTCACGCTGTGGTCAATGGGATAGTATTTCCACCTGCCTGGGTATAAATTTTCGCCCTTGCTTTCTAGCAACAAAACATCGCCGTATTTTTTGTCTTTCTTTTGTGAGTTGCCATCGTAATCGTGATTGCCCGGAACCACATGAAAAACGACAGGCGTATCTTGATAGGTGACATGTTGGTACACGTGACCAAAGGTATTTTCAAATGCGTTAAATACTTCAGGATCATTCCACGCATAGATCAGTGCATCTGAGTTTTTGTGATAGGGCAAGCCGGATTCATAAATATTATCACCCAACCCAATGACAAAGGGTGTCGTCTGTTTGTTTTGTGGCACGCGGGCGACATTGCGTTCTAATGCAATTGCAACGGGTTCTTGTTTTACATACCCGGTACCCCAATCGCCCAATGCGTAGAAGGTTGTGGTCGCTAAATCTTGTGGACGATGAGAAACTTGCCCACTAGAAAGAGTGACTTGTCCATAGGCGATGGCTGGCGTACAAAAGAGTATGAGGGTGTATATGTAACAAAAGATGTTCATGAACGATCTATCCATTTGTATGCTGCTTTGGCGTTTTTCCAGAAATATTTTTCGACGGCTTCTTCGCCTTTGCTTTTGAAATATTCCGATACAATATGCTGTACGGTTGCATAGGGTGCGGCGCGTTCACATACGGGCCAATTGCTGCCGTAAATGATACGGTCTTCACCAAAGGCGTCCCATAAAATGTCTAAGGTCGGTTCATAATACGATACCTCACGGGGAGCAGGTGTGTCTTGTGCCATTTCGGAAAAAGCAGAGCCTTTCATATAGACATTGGGGTGTTGTGCCACGGCACGAATGCCTGCGACCCAATCGGCGTCTGGTGTTTGTCCATTTATGGGTACGTGCGCAATGTGATTGATGACAATGCGCAATTCAGGAATACGTGCTGCCAAATCTGCGGCGGTTGCCAACTCGGGTGTGCGGATAAGCAAATCGACTTCCAAGTCACGGTCTGCTAGTTTTTTCGCTACGTGGTAAAAATCATCCAATGAATAGTTTTTGATGCGACCACTGCCTAAACGAATGCCTCGAAAGAGTGGGTTGGCGCAAAAGCGGTCGAGGTGAGCTTCGAAGTTGGGATCGGATGGATCTAAGTTGCCTACAAAGCCAACAATAAAGGGTTCATTTTCTGCAACGTCGAGAATCCATTGATTGTCTTCAAGCCAAACGCTGGCTTCTACAACAATGGTGCCTGTCACACCTTCGAGTTCTGCAACAGCACGATAATTGGGTGGTAAAACTTGGCGATATAACAATGTATTGTCTTTGGGTGGCCAAGGTATGCCTTGGGGGCGTTCGGGGTCATATAAATGGGTGTGTGTGTCGATGATCATGGGAGGGCTCCTCGTTTTCGTTTTAGGGGATCAATATTTCAAATCTAAGTGTACTTGATTCTTTAAGGGTTCACCTTTTATAAATCGTTGAGCATTTTCACAGATTAAGTCCAGAAGACGATCATCTGCTTGGGGAGAATGGCCTGATGCATGGGGTGTGATGATGACATTTTCATAATCCCATAAGAGGTGGCCGGCGGGCAATGGTTCGGGGTCTGTGACATCCAGGCCCGCACCTGCGATTTGCCCGTTGTCTAATGCACGCATCAATGCATCTGTATTGATAATTTTGCCCCGTGCAATGTTGGTAATGTAGGCAGTGTTTTTCATGAGGGCAAATTCTGGGTCGTGGTAACGATCCTGTGTTTCATCCGTGAGAGGCACACAGACGGCAACCCAATCGGCTTCAGGCAATAAGGTGTGTAATTGATCGTGCCCATAAACGGCTTCGACGGTATCGGGTTTGTTTTGGTTTGGGTGACGACGTGTGGCAATGACTCTCATGTCAAAGCCATGGGCTCGTTGTGCCAAGTCTTGCCCCGTACCACCCAGGCCGTCGATTAACAAGGTTTGCCCACGCAAATCACCAGGTGGATAGGTTTTGCGGCTTTTCCATTCGTGGGCTTGTTGGGAACGAAACAAAACGGGCAGCTGTCGGCTGAATGCCAAGATGAATGCCATGAGATGATCGGCCAGGTGTGGGCCATAAATACCGCTGGCATTTGTAAAAACAATGCCTCGTTTTTCTAATGCTTCAAATGGATAACGCTCGACACCCGCACTGAGTGCCTGTACCCATTTGAGCTTGGGCGCAACGGCCAATAACTCGGTTGAGCAAAAGGTGTAAATGGCATCTGCTTCGGGTGCAAGTGCGAGGGCTTCTTCTTTGTTTTTGGCAACAAAGAAGTCCATTTCAGGTACGGACGTGCGAAGCCGTGTGAGGGCGTCATCGCCCAAATCGGGAACAATCATTTTATATGGCATAAATTATCCTTATGGGGAAAAAGGTATTTGCATGGCATCTATAGGCTGACGTGCCAACTGTTTACTTCATTTTCAACCCTTAATATATCATTTAAAATTTGAACGTTTGTTTTTCCCTTTGGCGTGTCAATCTGCCATCCTGTCTCTGTTTCTTGCCAAGAGTTTGGGGTATCGTTTTCTGGATATATGGCAAACAGGGTTAATAAACGGCATTTTTTGTCAGATAGGGAGACTTCAACAAAGGGTTCATAGCGTTGTTCAAATTCATTGCCCAATCGCATGCGGTTAAACGGTGCTTTGTATGCATGATGATTTAAGCGGCATGTCATATCGCCATCAAGCCTTACGACACGACCAGATAGGGCGGCCTTTTTGCTTGTGACATAAAATTGGCCATCGGCATTTTGTTTTGCGTCGGTGACGGTATGCCATCGCAATATCATCTCCGTGTCTGTTTTACATTCGGCAGTGTCTAAAACGACAACAATGTCGGGTGATAGAAAGACAACGGTTCGGTTAACAGATAGGACATCTTCATATATCGGGGTTAGATCAAGCGACCAATACCCGCCTTTTTCATCGTCAAATTGGCCGCTTAAAATTTCAGTGCAATCTTCGACAGACCGTTTCATTTCTTGGTTGTCAAATGTCAATACGTTATGACCTGTGACAGATGCGTTATAATATGCATATCGGTTTGGGCCAAAGAAGTCAGCGGGATAACCCGGAGGGGATCCCAAATCGGTGATGAGTCTTTCGCCATAGGCGTCGATGCAAAGTTGGCCTGCATCATGATTGCCATGTCCTTCAGCACCGTGACCGCCTTTGCCATAGACCACACAGGGGGTGATGCGTTGGTTCCAATCGCTTCGCGAGCTGATGCAAGCACTGTGGGCTTTAAAGGCTCGGCCTCTTGGGATTTTGCCTTCAGGTGAGGTGGGCGCCAGTGATGCGTTGTACCACAACAATTCCCAAGTCAAATTGCGATGATGGCTTTCGATAATATTTTGCAAATAGAACCATTGTAAGGTGCTGTCTTGTGTGGCATCGGCGATGGCTGAAAAATGCGTTACAAAAGGAGGGGCATCCAAATGTGAATCGCCAAAGGGTGCAACATGCCCGGGCGGCAAGGTGAAATAGGATGCCCAATAACACGTTTCTGGAAATGGCCATTTGGCCAATAAGTTGTC